>NZ_JACYNS010000048.1:0-20071 GCF_014839405.1 Frigoribacterium sp. CFBP 13605
CGTCGGGGATCCCGGCCCGGCCCCGTCGGCGGCCGATCCCGGCCCGTCGGAACGTCGCCCCTCGGAACGCCGCCAGGCCCGCGGGCGGGACGCCCGCCCGGCGATCGCCGACGACCAGGAGGCCCGACGATGACCGTCAAGCTCGTCCACCGGCCCACGCGCATCACGCGACCCGTCCAGCCCGCCGAGCACGAGGACATCACGCCACCACCCCAGCTGGCCGACGGCAAGGTCGGCGGCGTGCCCGTGCAGGCCCTGCTCCCCGTCGTGGGCGCCCTCTCGAGCGTCGTGATGATCGTCGTCTACCGCGGCAGTTCGAACCCGCTCTTCCTGCTGGTCGGCGCCGTGCTGCTCATCGTCGCCCTGGTCGGCGGCCTCGCGGTCACCCTCAGCCAGAGGGGCAACGCGGCGCGGCAGCGGCGCCTGCAGCGCGAGCGCTACCTCGACTTCCTCGAGCGGCTGCGCTCGCGGATGCGCACGAAGGCCCGGGCCGTCCGGGCGACGGCGGCCGTGCTCGACCCCGAACCCGCCGCCCTGCTCGAGCTGGTGCGCGACCCCGCGCGACTCTGGGAACGCCGCCGCCAGCACGACGACTTCCTCTCGGTGCGGATCGGCGAGGGCGACCTGACCTGGTTCCCGATGTCCGTCCCCGAGGACCCGAACCCCGTGCAGCCGTTCGACCCGATCATGGCCAGCGAGGCCGAGTCCGTGGTCGAGCACCTCTCGACCGTCCGGGGCATGCCCATCACGGTCGACCTCGACCGAGCCGGATCGGTCGCCGTGCTGGGCGACCGCGAGTCCGCGCTGCGGGTCGCGCGCTCGATGATCCTGCAGCTCGCCGCCCTGCACTCGCCCGACGACGTGCACCTGGCCGCGGCGTTCCCCGAGAGCGCGGCCGACGACTGGCGCGGCTTCGACCTCGTCCCGCACGCCGTGGACGACTCGCTCTACGACGGACCGGTGCCGGCGCGACGGGTCGCGACCAGCGCCTCCTCGTTGCTCTCGGTCATCGGCGGCGAACTGGGCGACCGGGCACAAGAGGCCGCCACGACGAAGCGCTCGATCGGCACCACGGCGCGCACCGAGGGATCGCGCCTCGTCGTCTTCGTCGACGACTGGGGGCACGTCGCCTCGAGCATCCCGGTGCCCGACGCCGACCTCTCGCTGACCGACCTCGGCGTCACGACCGTCCACCTGCTGAGCGACCGCCTGCACGAGCCGTCGGACGTCACCCTGCGCATCACCGTCGAGGGCGACGAGGCGGTCGTGACGGACGCCCGCGTCGAGGACGACGGCCAGGTCCGCGTGCAGACGGCGACGATCGACGTCACGACCCCGCAGCTGTTCGAGGCCGTCGCCCGCACGCTCACCCCCCTGCGGCTGAGCCTCAGCAGGCAGGACGAGGTCGACTCGGCCCAGGCCGTCGAGATCACCGACCTGCTCGGCATCGACGACGTGACGACGCTGACGCCGGCGACCGCGTGGACGCCGCGCTCGCCGCGGGACTTCCTGCGCGTTCCGATCGGCATCGACGACTTCGGGGCGCCGGTCCTGCTCGACCTCAAG
Source organism: Frigoribacterium sp. CFBP 13605 (assembly GCF_014839405.1). Classification (NCBI taxonomy): domain Bacteria; kingdom Bacillati; phylum Actinomycetota; class Actinomycetes; order Micrococcales; family Microbacteriaceae; genus Frigoribacterium; species Frigoribacterium sp. CFBP 13605. The sequence continues at coordinate 1,567 of NZ_JACYNS010000048.1, forward strand.
GAGTCCGCGCAGCTCGGCATGGGCCCGCACGGCATCTGCATCGGCGCGACCGGTTCGGGCAAGAGCGAGCTGCTGCGCACGCTCGTGCTCGGCCTCGCCCTGTCGCACTCGCCCGACGACCTCAGCATGGTCCTCGTCGACTACAAAGGAGGCGCGGCGTTCGCTCCGTTCGCGGGGTTGCCGCACGTCGCCGGGCTGATCGACAACCTGGCCGACGACGCGCAGCTCACCGAACGTGCCCGCGTCAGCATCCAGGGCGAGGTCGTCCGGCGTCAGGAGCAGCTGCGCGACGCCGGGGGCGCGTCGTCCATCAGCCACTACCGCGAGATGCGCGTCGGTCGCCCGGAGCTGCCGCCGATGCCGCACCTGTTCGTCGTCATCGACGAGTTCGGCGAGTTGCTCACGGCGGAGCCCGAGTTCGTGGACCTGCTGCTCACCATCGGTCGGATCGGGCGGTCGATCGGCGTGCACCTGCTGCTCTCGAGCCAGCGCATCGAGGCGGGCAAGCTGCGGGGCCTCGACACCTACCTCTCGTACCGGATCGGCTTGCGGACCTTCTCCGAGGCCGAGAGCTCGATCGTGCTCGACCGGCCGGACGCGTTCCACCTCCCCGCGGTCCCGGGGTTCGGCTTCCTCAAGGTCGACACCTCGGTGTACCGGAGGTTCCGCGCGGGTTACGTGTCGGGCCCCCTGCCGACCGAGGCCGCCCGCTCGCTGGCGGGCGACGACGTGCGGCCGACCGCGCTCCTGCTGCCGACCTTCAACGGCATCGCGGGCGGCGACGACGACGGCGGCGAGGACGAGCTCTCGCGGCCCGACGTCGGTCGCGCCGTCATCGACGAGGCCGTCGACCGCCTGATGGGCGGCGGCACCGACGTCGACCCCGTCTGGCTGCCGCCCCTGCCCGACCGGCTCGCGCTCTCGCGGGTGGTCGGAGCGGACCAGGCCGGCGGCCTGCGGGTGCCGATGGGACTGCTCGACGACCCGGCGCGGCAGCGGCAGGACCCGTGGCTGCTCGACCTCGCCCGGGCCGGCGGGCACGTCGCCGTGATCGGGGCGCCGCAGACCGGACGCAGCACGTTCCTCCGCACCCTCGTCGCCTCGCTGGCCCTGACCCACACCCCGCAGGAGGTCGGCATCTACGGCATGGACCTCACGGGCGGGGGGCTCGGCCGGATCGAGGGCTTCCCGCACGTCGGTGGCGTGGCCACGCGGGCGAGCAAGGACCGCCTCCTGCGCCTGCTCGAAGAACTGGCGGCCATGCTGACGACCCGGGAGCGCGTGTTCCGCGACCACGGCATCGACTCGCTGGCCATGCTGCGTCGGTTGCACGCCGCGGGCGAGGTGCCCGAGCTGATCTCGGCCGACGTGGTGCTCGTCGTCGACGGCACCGGCCAGCTGCGCGGGGACTTCGTCGAGCTCGAGACGGCGTTCGGCGACCTGCTGCTGCGCGGCGGCAGCTACGGCCTGCACGTCGTGCTCGGGATGACGCGGTGGAACGAACTGCGGATGGCGCAGCAACCGCTGGTCGGCACCCGGGTCGAGTTGCACCTGAACGATCCGGCGGACTCGGTGATCGGTCGCAAGCTGGCCCAGACCATCCGGGCCGACCAGGCCGGTCGGGCCCTGACCGACGACAACCTGTTCGCGCAGGTGGCGCTGCCGGTGCTGGACGACACGGACGACGACGAGGTCGGCGACGCCCTCGAGGCCCTCGCCCGCCGGTCGGCGTCGAGCTGGAACGGCCCCGCGGCGGCACCGATCCGCCTCCTGCCCACCGAGCTCTCGCCGGACGAGCTGCCCGACGCGCTGGACGAGCCCGAGGCGATCCCGTTCGGCCTGCGGCAGGACACGATGCAGCCGGTCGCCCTCGATCCGGGTGCCGACCAGCACCTGCTCGTGTTCGGCGACTCGAAGGCCGGCAAGTCGACCCTGCTGCGCGGACTCGTCCGCGGCTTCGTCGACCGGGCGACCCCGGACGAGCTCGTCGTGGCCCTGATGGACCTCCGCGGCGACCTGGTCGCCGAGGTGCCCGACGACTACCTCGGCGGTCATGCCTCGACCAGCACGGACGCCCGCGCGCTCGCCGTCGCCGTGGCCGACGAGCTCGCCAAGCGCCAGGCCGGCGACCGCGACGCCGGTCCGCGCATCGTGGTGGTGATCGACGACTACGACATCGTCGCCTCGGGGGGCACCGAGCCCCTCAAGCCGCTGCTGCCCTTCCTGCCCTCGGCCCGCGACCTCCGGCTGCACGTGTTGATCAGCAGGCCGGTCGCCGGCTCGGCGCGGGCGCTCTACGACCCGGCGCTGCAGACGCTGCGCGACACGGGTGGGTCGTCGTTCATCATGTCGGGCGAACGCAGCGAGGGACCGATCGTGCCGCAGGTCTACGCCGAGCAGATGACCGCCGGTCGAGGCCGCCTGGTCCGTCGCGGCCAGGCGCCGCGCATCGTCCAGGTGGCCCGGTTCGAGGCCGACGGACGAGCCGACGTCGCCGGAGCGGGCTCGTGACCGGCCGGACGGTCGTCGTCGCGGGCGTCGCCGGGGGTGTCGGGACCACGACGGTCACGGCCCTGCTCTTCACCCAGCTCTCGGGGGAGTCGGTGCCCCGGCTGATCGACCACTCGGGCGGGGACCTCGGGACCCGGCTGACCGGGGGCGACGACGCGCCGCGGGTCGACCACGAGCTGACCCTGCACGACCTCGGCGCCCACGCCGACGGCGCACTCCTCGACCTGCTCGACGACACGAGCGTCTTCGGGGTCGTCGTGGCCCCGACGACCCCGGTCGGCTTCGCCGACGCCCAACGGGTCCTCGCCCGCATCCGCGAGCGGCACGGGGTCGGCGGCCTGCGCCGGGTGATGCTCGTGGTCGTCGGCGTCTTCGGCGAGCATCGGACCACGCGCTCGAGCGAGGCGCTGCAGAACGAGTTCGGCCGTCGATCGCTCGTCGTCGTCCCGCGCGACCCCGCCCTCGCGGCGGGCGGGCGCGTACCGCTCAACCGGCTGACGCGGGAGTCCCGACGGGCCCAGGGCGAACTCGTGTCGTACCTGCGCGAACGGCTGGCGAGCCACCGCGACGCGCGCTGAGGCGCCGGACCGCGCCTCCGGCCGGGACGCGAGTCGCGCCTCCGGACGGGACGCGAGCCGCGCCTCCGGACGGGACGCGAGCCGCGCCTCCGGACGGGACGCGAGCCGCGCCTCCTCGTCCGAGGGGCGTCAGCCCAGGGGCTCGATGAGGTGCGGGCCGTTGTTGCGGACGTTGTTCGCATCGCGGCTCACCTCGTGCTGGACGAGGTCGTGGGCGACCTCGAACGAGTCCCGGTCGAGCAGCGAGAGCAGCTCGTCGGCGTCGAGGCCGTCGCCCAGCCAGTCGTCGTACGAGTCGGGGGTGAGGCAGGCCGGCATCCGGTCGTGCACCTCGCCCGGTGCCACGTGGGCGTCGCGCGTGATGATCGTCGTCGAGAGCACCCAACGGTCGGGGTCGTCCTCGTCCTTCGCGGGATCGGGCCACGCGGTGACGAGGCCGGCCATGGCGAGCCCGGCGTCGGGCTGGTGCACGTAGTGCGGCTGCTTGCCGGTCTCGGTCACGACCCACTCGTAGTACCCCTGTGCGGGCACGATGCACCGGCTGCTCGCGAACGCCCGGCGGAACATGCCGCTGGTAGCCACGGTCTCGATGCGGGCGTTGATCGGTTGCGGACGCTTCTTCAGGTCGGGGTACCACGACGGCACGAATCCCCACCGGGCACCGGGCAGCTGCCTCTCGCCGTGCCGCTCCCGGACGACCGGCACGACGGTCGTCGGCGCGACGTTGAAGTCGTCGGGCAGGGGCCCCAGGCCGTCGAGCAGGCTCGGCAGCAGATCGGACGTGGCCCGGGCAACGACGTAGCGACCGCACATGCCGACAGTCTGCTCTTCCGCGGAGGGGTGTGACGGTGGTTCACTGTGCCCGTGGCGCCGCGTGGGACGGCGACACGGTGAGAGGGTGGTGACCATGTCCGACGAGCAGAACCTCGCGCGCGGCTTCGTCGTCGCGGGCGTCGTGCCCAACTCGGGTGAGGCCGTCGTGGCGACCGCGGCCGACCTGGCGGCACGGTACGGCACCGGTCTGCTCTGCGTCTCGGTCGAGCCCGACCGGCTCGCCTTCGCCGAGGGCATCGACGGCACCGTCCTGTCGTACCCCCTCGACCCCGACGACTACACCGAGACGCTGTCCTTCGACGCCGACCTGGAGGCGCGGCTGCGGCCGGTCGCCTCGGCTCGCGGCGTCGAGCTGCGCACCTCGATCGTCGCCGGCGACCCCGCCCGGTGCCTGTCGCACCTGGCCGAGCAGCTCGACGCCCCGCTGATCGTCGTCGGCAGCCGCGAGGCCGGCCTGCGGGGCAGCGTCCGAGAGTTCTTCGCCGGCTCGGTCGCCCTGCACCTCAGCCACCGTCAGCACCGGCCGGTCGTCGTCGTGCCGCTCGCCCCCGTCCCCCGCAGCCAGACGCTGCCGTGGGAGGACGAACTGTGACGCGAGGCCGCCGGTGACGGGTGCCGCGCGCCCTCGTGCCCCGCACCTCCGTCCGTCCCTGATCGCCCTCGTCGCGCTGGGCGGTGCCCTCGGGACGGCCGCACGGGTCGGGATCACGCTCGTGGTGCCGTCGTGGGGGGCGTTCGACACGGCGATCTTCGCGATCAACGTGGTCGGGGCGTTCGTGCTCGGCGTCCTGCTCGAGCGGCTGCTGCGCTCCGGGCCCGACGAGGGCGGGCGTCGCCGGCTCCGACTGCTCGTGGGGACGGGCGTCCTCGGCGGGTTCACGACCTACAGCTCGCTCGCGACCGAGACCGCGGCGCTCGCCGGGGCGGGCGGGGGCGACCTCGCCGTCGCCGTGCTCTACGGGCTGCTGAGCCTGGTGCTCGGGGTGCTCGCCGCCGCGGCCGGCATCCGGGTCGGCGCACGTCTCGCGGGGCGCGCCTCGTGAGCCCGTTGCTCGTCGTCGCCGTCGCGGTGGCCGGCGGGGTCGGTGCCGCCACCCGGTTCGTCGTCGACGGGCTCGTCAAGGACCGCCTCGGCTCCGCCTACCCGTGGGGCACGACCGTCATCAACGTGTCGGGCTCGTTCGCGCTGGGGCTGCTGACCGGCCTGGCCCTGCAGGCGGTCGTCACGCCCGAGTGGAAGGCCGTGCTCGGCACCGGGCTGCTCGGCGGGTACACGACGTTCAGCACCGCGAGCGTCGAGACGGTGCGACTGCTGGCGGCCGGGCGACGCGGGGCCGCGGTCGCGAACGGCCTCGGCATGCTCGTCGCATGCGTGGGCGTCGCCTCCCTCGGGCTGTGGCTCGGCTCGCTCGCCTGACGGGCTCGTCGCCCGGGCCTCAGGCGCGCCGAGTGGGCAGATCTGGTCCTTCCGCGGCTGGTGAGGGACCCGTTCTGCCCACTCGACCCGCGCCTCCGGGGGAAGGGGGCCCGGTCAGGCGTGCGTCTCGCGCTCGTGCCCGGCGTGGTCGGCCGGCTCGAGCTGGAACGTCGCGTGCTCGACCGAGAAGTGGGCGGCGAGGCACCGGTCGAGGGCGTCCAGGGTCTCGTCGACCTTCATGTCGCAGAACACCTCGCGCTCGACGACGACGTGCGCCGAGAACACGGTCGCTCCGCTCGTGATCTGCCAGGCGTGGACGTCGTGTGCCGAGACGACGCCCGGGGTGTCGCCGATGTGTGTGCGGACCGACTCGAGGTCGATGTCGCCCGGAGCCGAGCCGAACAGCACCCGGATCGCCTCGCGCAGCAGCGACCAGGCCCTCGGCACGATCATCGCCGCGATGATCAGCGACCCGACCGAGTCGGCCTGCGTGAAGCCCGTGGTCAGCACGACGACGGCGGCCACGACGACGGCCGCCGAGCCGAGCAGGTCGCCGAGCACCTCGAGGTAGGCGCCGCGCATGTTGATCGAGTGCGTCGCCCCACCCCGCAGCACGAGCAGCGCCGCGACGTTCGTCGCCCCGCCGACCAGGCCGACGACCAGCATCGGCAGCCCGAGCACCTCGTGCCCGTCGACCGCCACGAGACGGGAGACGGCGGCGACGGCGACCGAGAGCGACACGGCGAGCAGCACGAGTCCGTTGACGAAGGCGGCGAACACCTCGGCCCGGCGGTAGCCGTAGGTCTGTCGACCGCTCGCGGGTCGGGCGGCGACGATCGTGGCCACGAGGGCGATGACCAACCCGGCCAGGTCGGAGAGCATGTGCCCCGAGTCGGCCAACAGCGCCAGGGAGCCCGAGAGCCAGGCGCCGACCAGCTGGGCGACGAGACCGAGGGCGACGATCGCGATCGCGAGGCGGAGCCGTCGTCCGTCGGCGGCGACGTGTCCGTGTCCGTGGTCGTGGCCCATGGGCGCCTCTCGTCGGGATGGAGGGGTGGGGTGGGGATCGGGGCCCTGATCCGGCCCGGCGGGTCGGTCCGCCGGCGTTCCGGGCCGGCGTCGAATCTACCGGCGCCCGTCGGCGACGGCCACCGATCCGGGCAGTCGATAACGAGTCTCGATCCCTGCAACGACGCCGATCGGGGCCCACCGGGCGGACGAGGAGGCGCGGGTCGGCCCCGCCTGGGAGCCGCCCCCACCGCGCATGGTTCAGTGAGGCATGACCGACTCGACCGAGACCTCCTCCGCCTCCCTCGGGGAACCCGCCCGCGCCTCCTCGTCCCTCGTCGCCGTGACGGGTGCGACGGGTGCCGTGGGCGGCATCGTGGCCGCGCACCTGTCCGAGCGGGGCGTCCCGCTGCGGCTCGTCGTGCGCGACGCCACCCGGGCACCCCGACTCGACGGGGCCGAGGCCGAGGTCGCCGTCGCCACGTACGGCGACCGGGCGGCCTCCGTCGAGGCCCTGCGCGGGGTCGAGACGCTGTTCATGGTGTCGGCGGCCGAGGCCCCCGACCGCGTCGACCAGCACCGCTCGTTCGTCGACGCCGCCGTCGAGGCGGGCGTGCGGCACGTGGTCTACACGTCGTTCGCCGGTGCGTCGGCGGACTCGGTCTTCACGCTCGGGCGGGACCACTTCGCGACCGAGCAGCACATCCGCGAGTCGGGGCTGGCCTTCACGTTCCTGCGGGACAACTTCTACCTGGACTTCATCCCGCTGTTCGCGGACGAGCAGGGCGTGATCCGCGGCCCGGCCGGTGACGGGCGCGTGGCGGCGGTGGCCCGGGCCGACGTCGCGGCGGTGGCGGCCGTCGTGCTGCTCGACCACGAGTCGCACGCCGGGGCGACCTACGACCTCACCGGGTCGGAGGCGTTCACCCTGACTGAGGCGGCCGCACGCCTCACCGCCCTCGGCGGACGGTCGTTCACGTTCGTGGACGAGACGGTCGACGAGGCCTACGAGTCCCGCCGCGTCTTCGAACCCGAGCCCTTCCAGGCGGACGCCTGGGTCAGCACCTACACGTCCATGGCCTCGGGCGAGGTGGCGCAGGTGACGTCGTCCGTGCGCGACCTGACCGGACGCGACCCGTTGACGCTCGAGGTGCTCTTCGCCGGAGGCGTCCAGCACTGACCCGGCCCGGGAGGCCGCCCGGTCGTCGGCCCGGCCGGCGGCCCGGCCGGCTCAGGGCACGCGTCGCGACGACAGCACGCCGCTGACGCCGAGCACGACGACCGCCGCGGCGACGCCGATCATCGGGATCTGCCAGTTGCCGCTGACGTCGTGCAGTCCGCCGATCGCGAGCGGCCCGAGCGCGGCGATCGCGTAACCGCCGCCCTGCACCAGGGCCGACAGCCGTCGTGCCTCGACGTCGGTCGACGCCATGCGCACGATGACGATGAAGATGATCGTGATGCCGCCCCCCTGCGCGGCCCCACCGAAGATCGACCAGAGCAGCCAGTGCTCGGGAGCGAAGAGCAGGCCCAGCGGCATGGCCGACCAGAAGACGGCGATCAGCCCGATGACGACCGCCGGCCGCACGCGCAGGGCGAGGAACGGCACCCCGAGCGCACCCACGACCGCGAGGATCTGGAAGACCGACGAACTCGCCCCGGCCGCCTCGCGGGTGAGGCCGACCTCGTCGCGCAGCAGCGTGGGCATCCAGGCCGTGAGCCCGTAGTAGCCGAACGCCTGCCCCGAGAAGGCCAGCGTCAGGCCCCAGGTCGTCCACCGACGCAGCAGCGGGGTCGCGCTGCGTCGGCGCTCGCGCGCGTCGACCTCGGCCTCGCCGGGCTCGACGACGTCGATGCCGCCCGTGAAGACGTCGGCCGCCGAGGAGGCGCGGTGCCGGTCGTCGACGTCGGCCTGCGACCCCGGCACCACGGCCACGCTGCCGCCCCGCACCGCGACGCGGGGGCCGACGGCGATCGACCAGACGACGGCGGCCAGGACGGCGAGCAGCCCCCAGGTCACGAGGGCGAGGGGCCAGCCGACGACCGAGGCGATCGGGGCCGTCGCGAGCGAGGTGATCATCGACCCGACGTTGAGGGCCGAGGTGTAGATGCCGGTGACGAAGCCGGCCCGCTCGGGGCTGAAGTCACGACGGATGACGACGGGCAGCACGACGTTGCCGATCGTGATGGCGACGCCGATCACGATCGTGCCCACGTAGAGCCACACCGTGCCGCCGGCCGTGCGCAGCAGCGTGCCGAGGAGCACGCCGGCGAGCCCCAGCGTGACGGCGCGCTCGGCGCCGATCCGGCCGATCAGGGCCGAGGCGAACGGGCTCGCCACGGCGAAGCAGAGCACGGGGATGCTGGTGAGCAGCCCGGCGACGACCGCCGTGAGGCCGAGGTCGGCGCTCATCTGGTCGAGCACGGGGGCCGGGGCCACGATCGGCCCGCGCATGTTGAGGGCGATCAGCACGATCGCGAGGGTGAGCAACCAGGCGGCGGGCGACCGCACCGCGGCCGCGGCCCGGGTCACGCGGCGCCGCGCAGCAGGGAGACGCCCAACAGGTCGGCCACCTCGTCGACGTCCGCCGCCACGGCGACCGCGCCGACGTACTCCTCGGGCTCGCCGTAGCCCCAGCCGACGAGGATGGTGGGCACGCCGTGCACGGCCGCGCCCTCGACGTCGTGGTGGCGGTCGCCGAGCAGGACGGGCCGCGAGAGGTCGGCCCCGCGGGCGCGCAGGCGCTTCAGGGCCTCCTCGACGACGTCGGCCTTGGTGTTGCGCACCTCGTCGTCGGACGCGCCGGTGATGACGTCGAGGTAGCGGTCGAGGCCGTGGGCCCGGAGGATGGCCGTGGCCGGGGTCTCGGGCTTCGAGGTCGCGGTCGAGGTGGGGATGCCGGCCGCGTGCACGGCCGCCATGAGGTCGGGCACCCCCGGGAACACCTCGCCCTCGAGGGCGCCGTGGGCCAGGTAGTGCGCGCGGTAGAGCCGCATGGCGTCGACGAGGCGCTCGCCGTCGAGGCCGAGGCGCACCTCGAAGCTCTGCGGCAGGGGCGGTCCGACCCAGGCCATGAGGTCGGCGGGCGAGGGCACCGGCAGGCCGAGTTCGCCGATCGTGTGGGCGAGGCTGGCGGTGATCGCGGGCGCCGAGTCGGCGATGGTGCCGTCGAGGTCGTAGAGGACGGCCGTGTAGGGGAGAGTCATCACCCCCAGCTTACGGATCGGGGGTCAGCAGGGGACCGCTCGGAGCGGCCAGGTCGCGACGGCCGACACGGCGTCCCGGATCGCCGTCGCGTTCGCACCCGCACTCGTCGTGCTCGTCTTCGCGGTCGCGGTCGCGGTCGCGGTCGGGCTCCGACGCGTCGCGTCGAACGGGCGGTGGCGGACGTCGCGGCTGCTCGCGAGGGACCGGAAGACGGGGGTCGCCTCGCGTTCGGCGGCCAGGGTGTCGAAGATCGGTGAGGTCACGGGTTGCTCCTGCGGTCGATGGGGGTCGTAGCAGAAATATAACCCTGAAATGTGAGTATCACAAGGGTTCGTCTCACTGCGCCCGCGTGGGCCCGCACCTGCGCGGCCCCGCGCCCGCGTGGGCCCGCACCCGCGTGGCCCCGCACCCTCGTGGGCCGGCGTCAGAAGAGGCGGGAGTGCGAGTCGTCCAGCCCGCGCATGGCGTCGTAGTCGAGCAGGAGGGTGCGGATGCCCCGGTCGTGGGCCAGCGTGCGGGCCTGCGGTTTGATCTCTTGCGCGGCGAACACCCCGGTCACGGGGGCGAGGTGTGGGTCGCGGTTCATCAGCTCGAGGTACCTCGTGAGCTGCTCGACCCCGTCGATGTCGCCTCGCCGCTTCAGCTCGACGGCCACTGCGGCGCCCTTCGCGTCGCGGGCCAGGATGTCGACCGGCCCGATGGCGGTCATGTACTCGCGGCGGACGAGGGTGTGGCCCTCGCCGAGCAGTTCGATCTGTTCGGCCAGCAACTTCTGCAGGTCGGCCTCGACGCCGTCCTTGGTCAACCCCGGATCGACGCCCATCTCGTGGGACGAGTCGTGCAACACCTCGTGGATCGACACCACCAGGAGGTCGGCCGTCTTGGCCTGGGTCACCTTCCACAGCTCGACGACGCCGGCCTCGCGTTGGTCGTCGTCGGGTTCGACCGTGCGGATGGTGCAGGGCGGGCTCATCCAGTTCAGGGGCTTGTAGCTGCCCCCGTCGGAGTGGACGAGCAGGCTGCCGTCGCTCTTGACCATCAGGAGGCGCGTGGCCAGGGGCAGGTGGGCGGACAGTCGACCGGCGTAGTCGACCGAGCAACGGGCAATGACGAGGCGCACCCGACGATCCTACGGGGCGGCGAGAACGCGGCATGGGCCCCTCGTTGACAAGTATGCATATGTGAAATACATTCATGACAGATGGTCGGCAGGACGGCCACCGAGACGCCTCCAGGAGGAACGATGCCCCACCCGATGCCCGCCACGACCCGGCCGCTGCCGACGACGACCCACGACACGGCCGAGCTGCTGCTCGTCGACCTGGCGACGGCGCGCTACGCGCCCGGCGACTCCCTCGACGTCGACACCATCGTGCGCGAGCACCGGGTCACCCCCGGCGAGGTGCACCTCGCCCTCTTCGAGCTGAGGCGCATGAAGGTCGTGGTGCGCGCCCCGTTCAGCGGTGCGCACGTCGTCGTCTGGCACCGGCGGTTCAACGAGGTGCTGCTGCGCGACCTGGTCCGCATGGTCTCCGTGGCGTCGACCGAGGCGACGTCGCTCGAGGACGTCCCCGAGCCCGCCGTGCGCCGACCGGCCTGCACGGCCCACGGGCTGGCCCTGCCCGCGGACGTCGCCCACTTCCTCGACCTCGTCCGGGCGATCGTGCAGGTGCTCTCGCCGTCGGCGCGTCAGCACGTGCGGGACGACCTGCTGCTGCCGCTCGAGATCCTCTGCAGCGCGAGGGCCGTCGCGGTGCACGACATGCGGCCCGCCCTCGGCGAGACCGTCCGCGGCGCGATCGTCGACCTGATGGAGGCCGCCGCGCACTACGGCGACTGGACGCAGCTGCCGGGCCTCGCGTCGGACTACGTCACGGCCCTGGGCGTCGACGAACCGCCCGTGCGACCCGTCGACTGACGCCGCACCGACCGTCACCGGTCACCCGGAGGCCGTCCGGCCCCGTCGGCTAGGCTGCGGCAGCATGAGCCGGGCAGAAGGCGACGTCGCCGCGAGGCCGACCCTCGCGTCGGTGGCGCGGGTCGCCGGGGTGAGCGCGAGCACCGCCTCCTTGGCCTTCAGCGGGACCGGCCCCGTCTCGGACGAGACCCGCGCGCGGGTGCTCGCCGCCGCCGACGAGCTCGGCTACGCCGGGCCCGACCCCCGCGCGAGGTCGCTACGGCGTGGGCGTTCCGGCATCGTCGGCGCCGTCCTCGAGTCCACCCTCAGCACGGCTTTCCGCGACCCGATCAACGTGGCCATGCTCGACGGCATCGCCGACGTCACGGGGCCGGCCGACAACTCGCTGCTGCTGCTGACCGAGACCGCGGGCGAGCGCTCCCGCCTGCTCGACGCCCCCGTGGACGCCGTCGTGCTGTTCGGCTGCAGCACCCGCCTCGACCAGTCCGTGTCGATCATGCGTCGGCGCGGCATCCCGGTGGTCTCGATCGAGGCCCCGCCGACCGAGGGCGTGCTCGACATCGCCGAGGACAACGTGGGCTCGTCCCGCCTGTTGGCGCAGCACCTGCACGATCTCGGCCACCGACGGGTCGCCGTCGTCGCGCTCGAGCTCGGCCCCGGCCGGTCGAGCGGCGACGGGGACGACGAGCTCACCGACGCGCGCGTGGCCCGGGGCACCTCCTGGCCGACCCTCGAGCGGCTGCGCGGCACCCGCGAGGTCTTCCCGGGCGTGGGCGGCCTGGCCACCCGTGGCAGCTGGACGAGCGAGGGCCACCGCGCCGGCCTGCGCCTGCTCGACGTGCCCGAGGCCGAGAGGCCGACGGCGATCGTCGCCCAGAGCGACCTGCTCGCGTCGGGCGTCATCGCGGCGGCGGACGACCTGGGGCTGTCGGTGCCGGGCGACCTGAGCGTCGTCGGCTACGACGGCGTGCGCCTCGACGACCCGCGCGCCGCCGACCTCACGACGGTCGTCCAGCCCGCCGTCGAGAAGGGCCGCGCGGCCGGTCGCGCGGTGCTCGCACTCCTCGCCGGCGACCCCGTCGAGGGCACGACGTTCACGAGCGTCTTCCGGCCGGGGTCGACCACGGGTCCGCCCGCGCGCTGACGCCCGACCCCGCCGCCTCCTCGCCGAGGCCGACCCACGACCCCCGGGTTCAGCCGGCGCCGACGACCATCCACCGGTCCGACCGCGCCCGGAGGCCCAGCGTCACGGCGCGGATGCCGATGTAGCCCAGGCCGAAGGCCAGCCACAGGGCGACCGTGCCCCGCGCGTCCGGCCCGACCCGCGCCTCCAGCGGGATCAGGATCGCGAGGTAGACGACCGTGTTGACCACGCCGGCGAGGGCGAGGTAGCGGGCGTCGCCGGCGCCGAGGAGCACGCCGTCGAGCACGAAGACGAAGCCGGCCAGCGGGATGCCCACGGCCATCGCCAGCACGACCCGGGGCAGCAGGTCGCGCACCGCGTCGTCGCCGCTGAAGACGGGTGCGAGCAGCGGCGAGACCGCGGCCAGCAGCACGCCGAGCAGCAGACCGCCGCCGACCCCGAACAGCATCAGCCGGCGGGTGACGGCGCGCACCGCCTCGCGATCGCCCTGACCGAGCGCGTGGCCGACGAGGGCCTGGCCGGCGATGGCCAGCGCGTCGAGGGCGAACGCCAGCGTGCTGAACAGGGTGAGCGCGACCTGGATCGTCGCGAGCCCGGTCACCCCCGAGGAGGCGGCGGCCCAGACGGTCGCGATCATCGCGATCCGCAGGGACGCGTTGCGCACGAGCAGCCACGCGCCGGAGCGTGCCGTGCGACCGACGCCGGCCAGACCCGGACGCAGCGGAGCCCCGACGGCCCGCGCGGCACGGACGGCGATCACCACGTACACGGCGGCCATGCCCCACTGCGCGACGACGGTCCCCGCGGCCGAGCCGGCGATCCCCCAGCCGAAGCCGTAGAGGAAGAGCGCGTTCAGGCCCGCGTTCGCCGCGAAGCCGACCGTGGCGACGACCAGTGGCGTCCTGGTGTCCTGCAGGCCGCGCAGCAGTCCGGTCGCCGCGATCACGAGCAGCATGCCGGGCAGGCCGAGCATCGACACGGTCAGGTAGGTCGCCGCCGCGTCGACGACGGCCGGCTCGGTGCCGAACAGGCCGACGAGGGGGCGGGCGACGAGTGCCCCGACCCCGGCGAGCACCACCCCGACCAGCAGCGCGAACCAGAGCCCGTCGACGCCGGCGCGGATCGCTCCGGGCCGGTCACCCGCGCCGAGCCGTCGGGCCACGGTCGGCGTCGTGGCGTAGGCCAGGAAGATCAGCAGGCCGAGGGCGGTCTGCAGCACGACGCTCGCGATGCCGAGCCCGGCGAGGGGCACCGTGCCCAGGTGCCCGACCATCGCGGTGTCGGTAAGGAGGAAGAGCGGTTCGGCGACCAGCGCGCCGAGCGCCGGCGCCGCGAGGGCGACGATGCGTCGGTCCCAGGGCGAACGGAGGCGCGAGGTCGTCACCGGGGACGGCTCGCCGCGGCGGCGTCCCACCGTCAGTCGGTGCCCCGGGCCCGACCCACGGCCGACATGAGGTGGTAGACGACGATGGCCGCGACCGTGCCGAGGATGATGCCGCCGAAGCTCGCGCCCCCGAGGGCCAGGGTGAAGTCGGCGATGCCCATGATGAGCGCGACGCCGGCGGTCAGCTGGTTCTTCGGGCGGCTGAAGTCGACCCTGTTCTCGACCCAGATGCGGATGCCGATCACGCCGATGAGCCCGTAGAGCGCCGTCGTGACGCCGCCGAGCACCCCCGGCGGGATGGTGAAGATGACGGCGCCGATCTTGGGCGACAGCCCGAGCAGGATCGCCACGACGCCGGCGATCCAGTACGCGGCCGTCGAGAAGATGCGGGTGGCGCTCATCACGCCGATGTTCTCGCCGTAGGTGGTCGTCGCCGAGCCGCCGCCGAGGCCGGCGAGCACCGTGCTGAGGCCGTCGGCGAAGAGTGCCCGGCCGGTCAGCGGGTCGAGGTTGCGCTTCGTGAGCTGGCCGACACCCTTGACGTGGCCGACGTTCTCGGCGATCAGGGCGAGCACGACGGGCAGGAAGCCGAGGTAGATCGGCAGCTGCCCGAGGTCGAAGGCGGGGGCCGTGAAGGTCGGCAGGCCCACCCACGGCGCGGCCGCGACGGCGCTGTAGTCGACGGCGCCCGCGATCACGGCGGCGACGTAGCCGACGACGACGCCGACGAAGATCGACAGGCGGCCGAGCAGGCCCTTGAAGAGCACGGCGCTCAGCACGACCGCGGCGAGCGTGATCAGGGCGATGCCCGGCGAGAGCGCGAAGTTGTCGCGGGCGGCCGGGGCCAGGTTGAAGCCGATGAGGGCGACGATCGAGCCGCTGACCACCGGGGGCAGCAGGGCGTCGATCCAGCGGGTGCCCGCGAGGTTCACGACCAGGCCGATCACCGCGAGCAGGGCGCCGACGACGATGATGCCGCTGAGCGCGAGGGGGATGCCGCCCACGTCGGTGGCGGCCGCGATCGGGGCGAGGAAGGCGAACGACGAGCCCAGGTAGCTGGGCAGGCGGTTCTTCGTGATGACGAGGAAGAGCAGGGTGCCGATGCCGGAGAAGAACAGCGTCGTACTCGGCGGGAACCCGGTGATGATCGGCACGAGGAAGGTCGCGCCGAACATCGCGACGACGTGCTGGCCGCCGAGGCCGATGGTGCGCGGCCAGCTGAGCCGCTCCTCCGGGGCCACGATCTCGGTCGGGTCGACCGTCTTGCCGTCGCCGTGCAGTGCCCAGGGGAGTGCCATGTCGAGAACTGTACTGGGGGTGCCGTTTCCTCCGTGTTTCCTGGGACGGCCTCGTCAGCCCGGGCCGCAGCGGGTCCGGCCCGGCCCGTCGTCGGGGGCCTCACCTAGGCTGACGGGCATGACCAGCGACGCACTGAGCAGCGGAATCCAGACCGACGAACTCGACCCGGCGGTCCGCCCGCAGGACGACCTCTTCCGGCACGTCAACGGCGCGTGGATCGACCGCACCGAGATCCCCGACGACAAGGCGCGCTACGGCTCCTTCTACCTGCTCGCCGAAGAGGCCGAGAAGGCCGTCCGCGAGATCGTGGTCGAGTCCCAGTCCGCCGAGCCCGGCACCGAGGCCCGCAAGGTCGGCGACCTCTTCACCAGCTTCACCGACGAGGAGCGCATCGAGGCGCTCGGCGCCGCACCCCTCGAACCGCTCCTGGCCGAGGTCGAGACGGTCACCGACGTGACCTCGTTCACGCGCCTCCTGGGCTCGCTCGAGAAGCAGGGCATGCCGAGCTTCGTCCAGCTCTTCGTCGACAACGACCCGGGCGACCCCGAGCGGTACGTCGTGTTCGTCGAGCAGGGCGGCCTCGGCCTGCCCGACGAGTCCTACTACCGCGACGAGAAGTTCGAGTCGGTGCGGACCGCCTACCGGGCGTTCGTCGAGCAGATGCTCGGGCTCGCCGGCCTCGACGACGCCTCGGCCCGCGCCGACCGCGTGGTCGGGCTCGAGACCGCCCTCGCCACGCACCACTGGAGCAACGTCGCCACCCGCGACAGCGACAAGACCTACAACCTGCTGCCCTGGGCCGAGTTCGACGCGCTCGCCGAGGGCGTCGACCTCACGGCCTGGCGGGACGCCGTGGGCGGCCCGGCCGGCGTCTTCGACGAGCTCGTCGTGCGCGAGCCGTCGTTCGTGACCGGACTGGCCTCGCTGCTGACCGACGACCGCCTCGACGCCTGGAGCGACTGGCTGCGCTGGCAGATCGTCCGCTCCATGGCCGCCTACCTGTCGACGCCCTTCGTCGAGGCGAACTTCGGCTTCTACGGTCGCACCCTCACCGGCACCCCCGTGCAGCGTGCCCGCTGGAAGCGCGGAGTCTCGCTGGTCGAGGGCGCCCTCGGCGAGGCCGTCGGCCGCATCTACGTCGAGCGGCACTTCGCGCCCGAGGCCAAGACCGCGATGGACGTCCTCGTCGGCCACCTGGTCGAGGCCTACCGACAGAGCATCACGGGCCTCGAGTGGATGACCGACGAGACCCGAGCCCGGGCCCTCGACAAGCTCGAGAAGTTCACGCCCAAGATCGGTTTCCCCGAGAAATGGCGCGACTACTCGGCCCTGTCGATCGACCCCGCCGACCTCGTCGGCAACGTGCGGGCCACCGCCGCCTTCGGCTTCGACCGCGAGCTGGGCAAGATCGGCCAGCCGCTCGACCGCGACGAGTGGTTCATGACGCCGCAGACCATCAACGCGTACTACAACCCGGGCATGAACGAGATCGTGTTCCCCGCGGCGATCCTGCAGTTCCCGTTCTTCGACGAGATGCGCGACGCCGCGGCCAACTACGGAGCCATCGGCGCCGTCATCGGCCACGAGATCGGCCACGGCTTCGACGACCAGGGCTCGAAGTACGACGGCGACGGCAAGCTGACCGACTGGTGGACCCCCGCCGACCGCGAGGCGTTCGAGGAGCTGACCTCGTCGCTCATCGCGCAGTACGACGCCCTCGCCCCGAAGCAGGTGCCCGACCACCACGTCAACGGCGCCCTCACCATCGGCGAGAACATCGGCGACCTCGGCGGGCTCTCGATCGCCTGGAAGGCCTACCTCATCTCGCTCGACGGCAGCGAGCCGCCCGTGATCGACGGCCTGACCGGCGCCGAGCGGTTCTTCCTGAGCTGGGCCCAGGCCTGGCAGATCAAGCTGCGCGACGAAGAGGCGATCCGTCTCGTCTCGATCGACCCGCACTCGCCGAACGAGTTCCGGTGCAACCAGATCGTGCGCAACATCGACGAGTTCTACGAGACGTTCGGCGTCACCGAGAGCGACGCCCTGTGGCTGCCGGCCGAGGAGCGCGTCACCATTTGGTAGGTCAGGTGCCCGGCCGTCGGGCCCGACGGGAGAACGGCGACGGCGCCGACCACGAGCCGCGCCACGGTGGCGGGCGCGCGCTCGAGTCGTTCTCGACGTCCTTCGCCGCCCTGGGCGACCTGGCGCTCGCGGGTGGGCAGGTCTCGGCCTCGGTCAGGGACCTCGACGCGGGGGCCGACCTGCTGAGCGTCGACGAGCACGTGGCGCTGCCGGTGGGCCAGCTCGGTTCCGTCCTGCTCCTGGTCGAGGTCTCGGCCCGCATCGAGGACGGCACGCTCCGCCCCCTCGACGAACTCGACCGGCCGGGCGACCCCGGCGACCAGGGGCCCGGTGGCCTCTGGCCCTACCTCCGCCGGACGAGCCTCCCGGTGACCGACGCGGCGACGCTCGTCGGGGCCTTCCGCGACGGGGCGGCGATCGACGCGCTCATCGGCCGGGTGGGCCTGGCCGCCGTGCGGGCGCGAGGTGAGTCGCTCGGTCTCACGAAGACGGCCCTCCTCGACGTCACCCGGTCGTCCCGCGGCCCCGACGACGCGCCTGCGCTCGCCGTGGGCACGGCTCACGAACTCGGCGGCCTCATGGTGTCCCTCGCCCGCGGCGAGGTCGTCGACCGGGCCGTGTCGAACCGGGTGCTCGGCTGGCTGTCGCTGGGCGCCGACACGTCGCTCGTCGCGGCGCCGTTCGGTCTCGATCCGCTCGGGCACCGGCGGCTCGACCACGACCTGCAGATCGTCCACACGACCGGTGGCGACCCGGGGGTGCGCTCCGAGCTCGGGGTGCTCCGCGGGCCGCGCCGCAGCGTCGCGTACTGCGTGATCGTCACGTTCGACGACCTGACGCTCGCCCACCGCCTCCGGGCGCTCGAGGCCCTGCGGGCCGTGGGCACCGACGCCCTCGAGTACGTGCACTGAGTCGGCTGCCGCACCGAGCCGAGCGCCGCATCGAGCCGGCTGCCGCGCCGAGCCGAGCGCCGCACCGAGCCGCGGCCCGGCCGTGCCCCCGCGCCGACTCAGTCGACCAGGTCGAGCCCCCGGAGGCGCTCGAGCGTCGCGACACCGGCCGGCGGGCACCGGCCCGCGTCGGCCGAGGTGACCCAGTGGACCGCGCCGACCTCGGCGGCGG
>NZ_JACYNS010000049.1:0-19842 GCF_014839405.1 Frigoribacterium sp. CFBP 13605
ATCGGCGGGGCGGCGGCACCATCGGCGGGCAGGAGGCGCGGTCACCGTCCCCGGGGCACCGCGCGGCCGCTCAGGGCGAGCGCGAGTACCGCGACGCCCGTGCCGACGACGAAGCAGGCGACGAAGGCGAGGGGGCTGGACGCGCCGCCGAGCACCCCGAACGCGGCGCCGGTCAAGGCCAGCGCGACGGCCGAACCGGTGGAGTCGGCGATGGTCAACGCCGAACTGTTGAACCCGCGCTCGGACTCGGTCGACAGCGCGAGGACGAGCACCGAGAAGCGGGGGTACATGAACCCCATGCCGAATCCGGCGACGGCCCAGGTCGCGATGAGGAAGGCCGGGGGCAGGTGGAACAGGGGGGTCAGCGCGGCGACCACGACGCCGAGGAGCACGAGGACGATGCCGATGCGGATGCCGTCGCGCTGGGCCACCCGGTCGCCGAGCCTGCCCTGCACCCAGCTCGCGAACGCCCAGCCGAGCGCCCCCAGGGTCAGCGTCACGCCGGAGGCCGAGGCGCTGAAGTCGTATTCGGCCGAGAGCATGTACGGGATGTAGACCTCGCTGCCGAGGAACGCCGCCCCCACGAGACCGCGCAGCAGCACCAGGGTGGGCAACCCCGGGGCGGCGCGCAGCGTGCCCGGCGGCAACAGGGGCCGGAGCGCCACGGCGAGCACGACCACCGCCACCACGATGACCACGACGGTCAACCAGGTCGGGAACTCGGAGACCAGGTTGAGGGCCAGCACGCCGAGGGCCGCGCCGACCGACCAGAGGATGCGGCCGATGCTCCAGGGCACGCGCCGCCCACCCTCCGCCACCACGGGCGGAGGGACGCGACGCAGGCTCGGCAGGACGGCGAAGAACGCGGGCACGGCGAGGCCGAGTGCACCGAGGAAGACCCAGTGCCAGCCCACCGTCTCGGCCACGACGCCCGCGACGAGTGGCCCGACGAGACCCGGGACGACCCAGGCCGCGGCGAACCCCGCGAAGATCGACGGGTGCAGGCCCGGCGGGTAGAGCCGGGCGACCATGACGTAGAGGCCGACGATGACCGCGCCGGAGCCGACGCCCTGCACCAGACGGCCGACCAGCAGCACGCCCATGTCGGGCGCGGTGCCGACGACGAGCAGCCCGACGGCGAACAGCAGCATCGAGGCGATGACCACGACGCGCGGCCCGCTGCGGTCGGCCCAGTTGCCCGCCGCCACCATGCCGACCAGGCCGGACGCGAGGGGCGCCGCGAAGCTGAGCGAGTAGAGCGCCTCGCCGTCGAGCTCACGGCTGATGATCGGCATGATCGTCGTGACCGCGAGCGACTCGAACGCCGCGATGCCGATCAGGGCGCACATGCCGAGGGTGGCCAGCCGGTACCGACCGCTGAGCACGCCCTCGGGGCGGGTGCTCACGGCGGCGGCGTCGGTCATGTCGTCAGCCTAGGCCGAGCCACCGACGGCACCCCCTCCCCTAGGATCGCCCTCAGGCGGCGAGGGGCGTCGCCTGCGTCTGGGGGTCTCTCTCGTGTCCACTTCTTCTCACCGTGCCGGGTCCGTCCGCGATCTCGCCCTGACGGTCGCCCTCGGCGTCGTCCTCGGGCTCGGGACGACCACGGTCGCCGTCGCGGCTCCCGTCACCGCCGGTTCGACCTCGTCCCCGACGCTCGCCCAGCAGGACGCGGGTTCCGACCACGAGATGGGGGCATCGAGCGGCACCCGGGACGGGGCCGACGAACGCCTCTCCCGCGCCGCGGCCGTCTCGCCTCCTCGTGGCGTGCCCGGCTTCGACGTCAGCTCGTACCAGCCGTCCCCCGACTTCGCCGCCGCGCGTTCGGCGGGCGCCCGCTTCACGTTCGTCAAGGCCTCCGAGGGCGTGCCCGGCACCTACACGAACGGCAACCCCACCGGCAGCACCAACCGCTACCGTTCCGCCCAGTTCGCCGGCGCGCAGGCGGCGGGGCTGACGGCCGGTTTCTACCACTACGCGTTGCCCTTCTACTCGTCCGGGGCACCGCAGGCGCAGTTCTTCCTCGACAACGCCACCGCCTGGGAGCCCGGCATGCTGCCGCCGGTGCTCGACGTCGAGGTGTCGACCAACCCGACCAAGCAGGGTGGACGCTGCTGGGGGCTGTCGCAGTCCGAGATGGTCACCTGGATCCAGTCGTGGATCGGCACCGTCGTCGCCCAGCAGGGCGTCCAGCCGCTGATCTACACCAACCAGGACTTCTGGAGCTCCTGCACGGGCAACAGCTCGGCGTTCCCGAAGGACCGCCTCTTCGTCGCGTACTACCCGACGGCGACCACGAACACCCCGGTCGCCCCGCCGACCTCGTCCTTCGCGACCTGGACGTTCTGGCAGTGGTCCCAGACCGAGGACTCGCCCTACCCCGGTGACCAGGACGTGTTCAACGGCACCGAGGCCGACCTCGCGGCCCTCACCCGCCCGACCACCCCGGCCGTGGGCCGTCTCTCGGGAGCCGACGCCTTCGCCACCGCGGCGACCATCGCCGCCAGCGCCTTCACCCCACCGGTCGTCGTGAACGGCAACGCCCCGACCAAGGCCTCGATCCCCCTGGTCTACGTCGCGTCGCGCAGCACCTACCCCGACGCCCTCGCCGGGGGCGCGGCCGCCGGCTACCGGGGCGCTCCGGTCCTCCTGACCTACCCCGACACCCTGCCCGACGCGACCCGCGCCCAACTCGCCGAGCTCCGCCCGCAACGCGTCGTCGTCCTGGGCGGCGTGGCCGCGGTCTCCGACACGGTGCGTCAGCAGCTCTCCCAGATCGCGACGACCGGCGCCCCCGGCGTCACCCGCGTCTCGGGTGCGGACCGATTCGACACGTCTGCGACGATCTCGAGCACGACCTTCCCGAAGGGTCGGGGCGGGACGGCCTACGTCGCGACCGGCCTGGACTTCCCCGACGCCCTCTCGGGTGCAGCCCTGGCCGGCGGCCCCGACAAGGGCCCGATGCTGCTCACGCGGCCCGACGCCCTGCCTCAGACGGTCTCGACCGAGCTCACCCGGCTGGCCCCTGCCCGCATCGTCGTGCTCGGCGGGGTCAACGCGGTGGGAGAATCGGTCATCGCCCAGCTCCGGGCCGTCGCGCCCACGTCGCGGCTCTCGGGTGCCGACCGTTTCGACACCTCGGCCGTCATCGCCGCCGCCGGCTACCCCGCCGGTTCCGACGTGGCGTTCGTCTCGACGGGTGTGAACTTCCCCGACGCGCTCGCCGGAGCACCGACCGCGGGCCGGCTGGGCGGTCCCGTCCTGCTCACACGACCCGACGCGCTGCCCGTCAGCGTGCGCACCGCCCTGACGAAGCTCGGCACCGACGGCCTGGTCGTGCTGGGTGGCCCCAACGCCGTCAGCCCGGCGGTCGAGGCCGGGCTCTGACCGGGGCCCGTCCCTGATGGACGCGCTCGACGTGGCCACGTGACGGAGGCGCGGTGCGGGACCACCCGCACCGCGCCTCCGTCGTCTCTCGCGAGGTCGCCTACGCGTCGAGGCGGGCGAGCGCCTGCGTGACGTCGCCGAGCAGGTCGTCGACGTCCTCGATGCCGACCGACAGCCGCACGATCGAGTCGGGCACCTCGAGCTCGGTGCCGCGCACCGAGGCGTGGGTCATCTCGCTCGGGTAGCCGATGAGCGACTCGACGCCGCCGAGCGACTCGGCCAGCTGGAACAGCTCGGTCGACTCGGCGAACCGTCGGGCCGCGGCGGCACCCGCGCTCAGCTGCACCGAGAGCATGCCGCCGAACGCCCGCATCTGCCGGGCGGCGAGTTCGTGGCCCGGGTGGGACTCGAGCCCCGGGTAGTAGACGCGCTCGACCGCCGCGTGCCCCTCGAGGGCCCGGGCGATGGCGAGGGCGTTCGACGAGTGGCGGTCGACGCGCACGCCGAGCGTCTTGATGCCGCGCACCGTGAGCCACGCCTCCATCGGCGCCGACACGGCACCGACGCCGAACTGGACGAAGCCGACCTTCGCGGCGAGCTCGTCGTCGCGCACGACGACGGCTCCGCCCACGACGTCCGAGTGACCGCCGATGTACTTCGTCGTCGAGTGGACGACCGCGTCGGCCCCCAGGGCGAGGGGCTGCTGCAGATACGGCGACGCGAACGTGTTGTCGACGACGACGACGGCCCCGGCCGCGTGCCCGATCTCGGCGAGCGCCGCGATGTCGCTGATCTTCATCAGCGGGTTGCTCGGGGTCTCGACCCAGAGCACGGCCGTCGGAGCGGCCTGGACCGCGGCGCGCACGGCGTCGAGGTCGCTCATCTCGACGGTGTCGAGCGTGACGCCCCAGGGCACCCACACCCGGTTGACGAGGCGGTGCGTGCCGCCGTAGACGTCGTTGCCCATGACGATGCGCGTGCCGGGCGCCAGGACCGAACGCAGCAGCGCGTCCTCGGCCGACAGCCCCGAGGCGAAGCTGAACGCGGCGCTGCCGCCCTCGAGGTCGGCGAGCAGGGTCTGCAGCGAGTCGCGCGTCGGGTTCGCCGACCGCGCGTACTCGTAGCCGCCGCGGAACCCGCCGATGCCGTCCTGGACGAACGTCGACGACTGGTAGATCGGGGGGACGACGGCACCGGTGGTGGGGTCGAAGTCCTGGCCGGCGTGGATCGCCCTGGTCGAGAAGCCGTGGGTCATGAGGATGTCCTTTCGAGGGGGACGGGTGGTGCAGACGGAGGGGGGACGAGGAGGCGCGGGCCGGGCCGCCGGGTGACGGTGCCGCCCCGGCCGCTCAGGAGGACAGGAAGGAGAGGACGTCCTGTCGGGTGACGACGCCGAACGGGCGGCCGTCGTCGGTGACGAGCAGGGCGTCGACGGACTCGAGCGCGGACCGGGCCGCCGAGACGGGTTCGTTCACGCCGATCAGGGGCAGGGGGTCGCCGAGGTACGCCGAGACGGCGTCGCCCATGGTCGCGCCCCCGCGGAAGATGGCCTCGAGCAACGCCTTCTCCTCGATGGCACCGACGACCTCGCCGATGACGACCGGGGGCTCGGCCGAGAGCACGGGCATCTGCGAGACGCCGTAGGTCTTCATGATGCCGATCACGTCGTGGACGGTGTCGGACGGGTGGGCGTGGACGAGGTCGGGCAACTGCCCGGTCTTGGAGGCGATCAGATCGCGGACCGACCGCTCGTCGTGGCTGACGCCGAAGCCGTACGAGCGCATCCACGCGTCGTTGAAGATCTTGCCGAGGTAGCCGCGCCCGCCGTCGGGCAGCAGGGCGACGACGACGTCGTCCGGGCCGAGCTCGCGGGCCACGTCGAGGGCGGCCGCGACGGCCAGGCCGGACGAGCCGCCGACCAGCAGTCCCTCCTCGCGGGCGAGGCGCCGGGTCAGCTCGAACGAACGGGCGTCGTCCGCGGCGATGATGCGGTCGACGACCGAGGGGTCGTAGGCGGCAGGCCAGAAGTCCTCGCCGACGCCCTCGAGAAGGTAGGGGCGGCCGGTGCCCCCGCTGTAGACGCTGCCCTCGGGATCGGCGCCGACGACCTGCACCGCGCCTCCGGACACCTCTTTGAGGTAGCGGCCGGTACCGCTGATGGTGCCGCCGGTGCCCACGCCCGCGACGAAGTGCGTGATGCGGCCGTCGGTGTCGCGCCAGATCTCGGGGCCCGTCGTCTCGTAGTGGCTGAGCGGCCCGTTGGGGTTGGCGTACTGGTTCGGCTTGAACGCCCCGGGGATCTCGCGCGCGAGGCGGTCGGAGACGCTGTAGTAGGACTCGGGGCTGGTCGGCTCGACGGCGGTCGGCGTGACGACGATCTCGGCGCCGTAGGCCTTGAGCACGTTGCGCTTGTCCTCGCCGACCTTGTCGGGCAGGACGAAGACGCAGCGGTAGCCGCGCTGCTGGGCGACGAGGGCGAGGCCCACCCCGGTGTTGCCGCTGGTCGGCTCGACGATGGTGCCCCCGGGCCCGAGCAGCCCGTCGCGCTCGGCCGCGTCGATGATGCGCGTCGCGATGCGGTCCTTCGACGAACCACCCGGGTTGACGTACTCGACCTTGACGAGCACGGTCGCCGTGATGCCCTCGGTCACCTTGTTCAGCTTGACGAGCGGCGTGTCACCGATCAGGTCGAGGACGGTCTCGGCGTACTTCACGGGTGCTCCGGTTCTCGCGGGGCCCTCGTGGGGCGCGCGCAGGTCGACGACTCGGGTGGTCGGGTCGGTCGGGGCGTCCCCGCCGGACCCGTTCGTCGAGTCTAACGACGGGGTCGTGGCGTGTGACGGAGGGTCGGCGGGCCCGACCTGCTGGCACGCGCCTCCCAGGCAGTCGTGAGAGAAAATGGTTGACGCATCCACGATCGGGTGCGTCCCGACCACCTCCCCGACCCCAGAGGACCCCCGTGGCCAGCAGCGACAAGCCGACCGACAAACCCACCGTCAAGCAGCAGCGAGACGCCCGGCGTCACGAGAAGGTGGCCGAGCTCAAGCGGCAACAGGCCCGGGCGAAGCGCAACCGCACCATCGGCATCGTCACCGCCTCGGTCGCGGGCGCGGCGGCGATCGCGCTGGTCGTCACCTTCGTCGTGACGAGCGGCCAGCCGCGGCAGGACCCCCAGGCCATCGAGATCGACGGCGTGAAGACCTACTCCGACCTCACCGCGAACCACGTCGGCGGCAGCGTCGACTACGCGATGACCCCTCCCGCGGGCGGCGACCACAACCAGATCTGGCTGAACTGCGGCGTCTACACCGAGCCCGTGCCGAACGAGAACGCCGTCCACGACCTCGAGCACGGCGCCGTCTGGTTCACCTACGACCCCGAGCAGGTCAGCGAGGCCGAGATCGAGGCCCTGCGCGACTTCGCCCCCGACACGTACGCGGTCGTCTCGCCCTACGAGGGCCTCGACTCCCCCATGTACGTCTCGGCCTGGGGCGCCCAGTTGCCCTTCGCGAACGTGACCGACGACGAGGCCACCGTGTCCGACTTCGTCACCAAGTACTGGAAGTCCACGAACGCCCCCGAGCCCGGTGCGCCGTGCAGCGGCGGCGTGGACGGCACCGGCAAGATCGCGTGACGGCACCGGGGCACGACGACGACGCGACCGCCGGGGCGGGGCCGCACCGCGCCTCCTCGGGTCGTCGGCTGAGGCTGGTGATCGCGGGGGTCCTGACCGTGGCGATCGTGCTGCTGGTCGGCGTCGCGCTCGGGCGGCTCAGCTCGCCCACCCCCGTCACGCCCGGTACGGACAGCGTCGAGGCGGGGTTCTCGCGCGACATGCAGGTGCACCACGAGCAGGCCGTGCAGATGGCGATGA
This sequence comes from Frigoribacterium sp. CFBP 13605, assembly GCF_014839405.1. Classification (NCBI taxonomy): domain Bacteria; kingdom Bacillati; phylum Actinomycetota; class Actinomycetes; order Micrococcales; family Microbacteriaceae; genus Frigoribacterium; species Frigoribacterium sp. CFBP 13605. The sequence goes on from NZ_JACYNS010000049.1 coordinate 7,262, forward strand.
TGGTCCGCGACCGGACCGACGACCCCGCGGTGCGCTCGTTGGCCTACGACATGGCCCTCACGCAGTCGCAGCAGGCCGGTCAGATGTACGCCTGGCTCGAGCTGTGGCGCCTGCCGCAGGCACCCTCGGAGCCGACCATGACCTGGATGACCCGACCGACCCTCGACGGGGACTACGGCAGCCACCACATGACCGACGACGGAGGCGCGGGCGGCTCGGCCACGCCCGTCGCCACCCACGAACCCGGCGGCCGCATGCCGGGGCTGGCGACCGACGAGCAGCTCGCGTCCCTGGACTCCGCGAACGGCGTCGAGGCCGAGCGGATCTTCCTGACCCTGATGATCGCGCACCACGAGGGCGGCATCGAGATGGCCGACGCCGTCCTGGCGCGCAGCGAGGTGCCGCAGGTGCGGGCCTTCGCCTCGGGCATGCTGCAGACGCAGCAGAGCGAGGTCGACGCCATGCAGGCGATGCTCGTCGAGCGCGGCTGACAGGACACCGCAGCGCTACGACGACACCTGCTGCCCGTAGAGCTCGGCGTACACCCCGCCCAGGGCGAGCAGCTCGTCGTGCGTCCCCCGCTCGACGACGCGACCGGCCACCACGACGAACACGACGTCCGCGTCGCGCACGGTCGAGAGCCGGTGCGCGATGGCGATCGTCGTCCGGCCACGGGTCGCCGTGTCGAGGGCCTCTTGCACCACGCGCTCGGACACCGTGTCGAGGGCGCTCGTCGCCTCGTCGAGGACCATGACGGCGGGGTCCTTCAACAGGACGCGAGCGATGGCGATGCGTTGTTTCTCGCCGCCCGAGAGGCGATAGCCCCGCTCGCCCACGATCGTGTCGTAACCGTCGGGGAACGACGCGATGGTCTCGTGGATGTTCGCCTGCCGGGCTGCGTCGACCAGCTGTTCGTCGGTCGCGTCGGGTCGCGCGTACCGGAGGTTGTCGCCGATGCTGGCGTGGAAGAGGTAGGTCTCTTGGCTGACGATGCCGATGTTGCCGACCAGCGATTCTTGGTCGAGGCGCCGGACGTCGGTGCCGGCGAAGCGCACCGCTCCGCCGGACGCCTCGTAGAACCGCGGGATCAGGTACGAGACGGTCGTCTTGCCCGCACCGCTCGGGCCGACGAAGGCGGCGAACTGACCCGGTGCGATGTCGAACGAGACGCCGTCGAGGGTCTTCTGCCCGGGCTCGGCGTCGGGGTACGAGAACGAGACGTCGTCGAACTCGACCCGGCCGAGCTGCGTCTCGTCGACCGGCTCGGCCGAGGGGTCGTTCGTGATCGCCGGGTGGAGGTCGAGGTACTCGAAGATGCGGGCGAACAGCGCTCCGGAGGTCTGCAGGTCGAGGGCCACCCGCAGCAGCCCCATGAGCGGGAAGGTCAAGCGGGCCTGCACCGTGGTGAAGGCCACGATCGTGCCCGCCGTCACGGGCACGTCACGGAGGATCAGCCAGGCCGCGACCAGGTAGATGAGGGCGGGGATGACCGAGAGGAAGATCTGGACGACGGCGAAGAACCACTGCCCGCTCATCTGCTGACGCACCTGCAACCCGATCTGGGTGCGGTTCTCGGCCGAGTAGCGCTCGACCTCGGCGCGCTGCTGGTTGAAGCTCTTCGCCAACAGGATGCCGCTGACGCTCAGCGCCTCCTGCGTGATGGCGGTCATGTCGCTGAGCGACTCCTGCGTCTTGGTGGCGATGCGGGCGCGCACCTGGCCCACCCGTCGCTGGGCCACCACCAGCAGCGGCAGCAGGACGACCGTGACGACGGTCATCTGCCAGCTGAGCACGAGCATGGACACGAAGGCCGCGATGACCGTGACCGTGTTGCCGAGGACGCTCGAGATGGTGTTGCTCAGCACGTTCGCGACGCCGCCGACGTCGTTCTGCAGGCGCGACTGGATGACCCCGGTCTTGGTGCGGGTGAAGAACGCGAGCTCCATGCGCTGCAGGTGGCCGAAGAGGCGGATGCGCAACGCACCCATCACCTTGTTGCCGACCGTGGCGGTCAGGTACGTCTGCCAGACGCCGATGCCGGCGGACAGCACCCAGAGTCCCACCATGGCGCCCACGAGTTCGAGCAGCACGGGCACGTCGGGACCGCCCTGGGGGAACAACCCCCGGTCGAACGCCTGCTTGGTGAGCAGCGGTGGAGCCACGCTGACGGCGGCCCCGATCAGGACGAGCACGACGGTGACGACGAGGGCTCGCCGGTGCGGGGCGAACAGGCCGCGGATGCGACGGAACAGGTCGGGGATGCGCGGCGCGGTGGCGTTCGCCGCACGCTGGGCCTCGGCGTCGCCGCTCGAGACCCGGCCGGACCCGCCCGGTCGGCCTCCGCCCCGGGGACCGCCTGCGGGGGCGTGCATCGAACTCATGCGGTCAGCGTAGGCCCGACCCCCGTCACGAGTGGCCCACCGTCGGACGCCGACGCCGCGACACGCCGTAGAACGACCGTTCGTCCCCCAGTTGTGGGCGCAATGCCCGACAGACCATACGGCGTAATGAACACTCAGTTTAGTATGGCGGTGTCGGTGCACCTGACCAGGCTCCGGCAGCCGCGTTCTCCCTACCCGACGGGCGAGCCTCCCGAAGCGGCCGAGCTAGGACCATCGTGAACACGTCGAACCCCACGGCCGTCGAACCGCCGAGTGCCGAACTGCAGCCCGCCGACCACCGGGCCGCTCTCGATGCCATCGAGCAGGGCTGGACCCAGATCGCCCCCTTGCAGGGAGCGCGTCTGCGCGAGGCCATCCGCTCGACGCCCGAAGAGGAATGGCGCGGCCGACCCCGCATCCTGCTCGCCCTGGCGGCGAGCCACCGCTCGGTCGGCTCCCGCTCGCGCAGTGCGGCCCTGCCCTGGTTCCGCGGCGTCGCCAAGGCGCTCGACGCCGACCCCGACCTGCCGCTCGACATCCGGGCGGGCTACCACGTGCACCTCGGGGCGTCGCTGCGCACCCTCGGCAACTTCGTCGTGGCCCACGAGCACCTCGAGGTCGCCCGGACCCTCATCGAGAACGACCTCGCCGAGTCGATCAGCGTGCGCATCTCGCTCAGCGCCTCCTTCTCGTTGCAGCTCGGCCTCATCCGGCTGCACTACGGCGAGATCGACCAGGCCCGCTTCGCCCTGAGCCTCGCGAACGGTCTCGGCGAGGACCACCTCAGCACCGCCGAGCGGGTCGAGTGCCTCTCGGCGCTCGCCTTCGTCGCGATGCTGATCGGCGACTTCGACCTCGCCGACCGCCACGTCGACCTCGCCCGCGAGCTCGCCGACGGCACCGACCTGCTGGGGAGCTCGTTCGGGGCCCTCACCCAGATCACGCGCGTGCACCTCGCCCTCGAACGCGGCGAGGCCGTGAGCGGCCACGAGGGCCTGCTCGCCGACGTGCGGCAGGCGTCGCGCGGCAGCGACTGGGAGGCGCTCGGCCTGTTCGCCGAAGCGCACGTTCTGCTGTCCGAGAGCCGCTACATCGAGGTGCTCGACCTGCTGGCGCGGATCACCCGCACCATCGACGGGTTCACCGGGCACAGCGCCCTCACCGACTCGGCCACGGTGTTGCGGGCCGAGACCATGCGCCTGCTCGGTCAGCCGCACGAGGCCCGTCGACTCGCGTCGTCGGTGACGTCGTCGCACCACCACATCCGCTGTCCCGGTCGCGTGCTCGCCCTCGTGCACCTCGCCGCCGGTGAACCCGAGGCCGCCCTCGAGGCGCTCGAACCGTGCCTCGCCATCGGCGACCTGCACAGCGAGCGAACGATGGGCCAGGTGCACGCCCTCCAGGCGGCCGCACACCTCGCCCTCGGCGACGCCGCGCGCAGCGACATCGCCTTCGACCAGGCCCTGCTGAGCGCGGGTCACAACGGGTCGATCTGGCTCTTCGCCACCCTGCCGGAGGACGTCCTCGACCACCTCGTGCAGCGCGCCGTCGGCCGTCGTCAGCCGGCCGCCATCGTCGGGGTGCTCGACCGCCTGCGCGGGACCACGGCCGACGTCGTGCCGCAGCTCGCCGAGCCGCTGAGCGACCGCGAGCTCGTGATCGTCCGCCACCTGGCCACCGGTCAGACCCTCGGCCAGATCGGCAGCCAGCTGTTCATCTCGGTCAACACCGTCAAGAGCCACGTCCGCAGCATCTACCGCAAGCTGCAGGCGTCGTCGCGGCGCGAGGCGATGACCCGCGTCAAGCAGCTCGGCCTCGACCTCGACGACTAGGGACGAGGAGGCGCGGTGCCGGCCGTGGGGTAACCTCTCGCGGTGCCCCACGAGTCCCGCGTCACGTCCCGTCCGTCCCTCCTCGCCCAGCTGAGGGCGCGCAAACCCCTCGAGGCCTACGTCGCCGAGAGCGCGGCATCCGCCGACGGCGGCCCCCGTCTGCGACGCACCCTGGGCGTCTGGCACCTCACGGCGATCAGCATCGGGGCGACCCTCGGCACGGGCATCCTGGTCGTGCTGGGCACCGCCGTCCCGCTGGCCGGCCCCGCCGTCTGGATCTCTTTCGTGCTCGCGGGCGTCGCGGCCCTGCTGTCGGCCCTGTCGTACGCCGAGATGGCGGGCAGCGTGCCCGTGTCGGGGTCGAGTTACTCGTACGCGTACGCGACGCTCGGCGAGGGCATCGCGTGGGTCTGCGGGTGGTGCCTCGTGCTCGAGTACGCCGTCTCGGTCGCGGCCGTCGCCGTCGGGGCGGGGCAGTACGTGAACGAGGCCCTCGACGTGTTCGGGCTCGCCCTGCCGGCCGCGATCGCCGAGCCCCCGGGCGCCGGCGGCGTCCTCAACCTGCCCGCCGCGGTCCTCGTCCTGCTCGCCACCCTCGTGCTCGTTCCCGGCGCCCGGGAGAGCGCCTGGGTCAACACCCTGCTCGTCGTCGTCAAGGTGGCGCTCCTCGTGTTCTTCGTCGCCGTCGCCTTCACGGCCTTCCGCGCCGGGAACTTCGAGCCGCTGGCACCGATGGGCGCGGCCGGCGTCTCGGCGGCGGCCTCGCGCCTGTTCTTCTCGTACATCGGCTTCGACGCGGCGTCCACGGCCGGTGAAGAGGCCCGCGACGCGAAGCGCGACCTGCCGCGCGCCATCATCGCCTCGATCGTGATCATCACGGTGCTCTACATCCTCGTGGCCGTCGCCGCGGTCGGCGCGCGCCCGTGGACGACCTTCACCGACGGCGAGGCGACCCTCGTCACGATCGTCGCCGACATCACGGGGCAGCCGTGGGTCGCCTTCCTCTTCGCCGTGACCGCCGTGGCGGCGATCGCGAGCGTCGTGTTGACGGTGCTCTACGGTCAGACGCGCATCTTCGTCTCGATGGCCCGCGACGGCCTCGTGCCCCGCGTCCTCGGCCGCGTCTCGGCGCGCACGCAGACACCCGTCGCCGGCACCCTGATCGTCGGCGGAGCCGTGGCCGTCGCGGCGGCGGTGATCCCCCTGGGCGCCCTGGCCGACGCGACGAGCATCGGCACGCTCTTCGCCTTCGCCCTGGTCAACGTGTCGGTCATCTGGCTGCGCCGCAACCGACCGGAGCTCGACCGCACCTACAAGGTGCCGCTCTACCCGCTGACCCCTGTCCTCGGCTGCGCCTTCTGCGTGCTGCTCATGGTGACCCTCGGGTGGGTCACCTGGGCGGCCTTCGCCGTCTGGATGGTCGTGGGCACCGCGGTGTACCTCGGGTACGGCCGCCGACACTCGGTCCTGGCCCGCGCCTCCTGATCCGGCCCTCCGCGTGGTCGGCGGGTCGCAGCGGAGACGCCAGAAGGCGCCACCCCGAGGGGTGGCGCCTTCCGTGTGGTGCTGAGCAGACGTGCCGCTCAAGCGCAGAGGGCCGAGAGGGCCCGCCGACTACTTGAGGGTGATCGTCGCGCCGGCGGCCTCGAGCTGAGCCTTGGCCTTCTCGGCGGCGTCCTTCGTGGCACCCTCGAGGACGGTGCTGGGGGCACCGTCGACGACGGCCTTGGCCTCGCCGAGACCGAGGCTCGTGAGCGCGCGGACCTCTTTGATGACCTGGATCTTCTTGTCGCCGGCAGCCTCGAGGACGACGTCGAAAGCGGTCTGCTCTTCGACCTCTTCAGCGGCGGCGGCGGGGCCGGCGGCACCGGCAGCGGCCACGGGGGCAGCAGCGGTGACCTCGAAGACCTCTTCGAACTTCTTCACGAAGTCGCTGAGCTCGATGAGCGTGAGCTCCTTGAAGGCCTCGATCAGTTCGTCCTGCGTGAGCTTCGCCATGGTGTTCTCCTTATGGGTTTTCTAAAGTGTGGGTTGGTACGACAGCTGTTTAGCTGTCGGCTTCCTGCTTGGCACGCAGCGCCTCGACCGTGCGAACGGCCTGGGACAGCGGTGCCTGGAACAGGTAGGCAGCACCGAACAGCGAAGCCTTGAAGGCGCCGGCCAGTTTGCCCAGCAGCACCTCTCGGGACTCGAGATCGGCGAGCTGCTTGACCTCGTCTGCCGTGAGCGGGTTACCGTCGAAGTAACCGTTCTTCACGATCAGAGCGGGGTGTGCCTTGGCGAAGTCACGCAGGCTCTTGGCGACGGCGACAGGGTCACCGTGCACGAAGGCGATCGCAGACGGTCCGACGAGTTCGTCGTCGAACGAGCTGATTCCGGCGTTGTTGGCCGCGATCTTGCTGAGCGTGTTCTTCACCACGGCGTACGTCGCGTCTGCACTGATGGACTTGCGGAGCTCTTTCAGCTCGGCAACAGTGAGACCGCGGTACTCGGTGAGCAGGACGGCGGTCGAGTCACGGAAGTTGTCCGTGAGCTCGGCGACCGATGCTTCCTTGTTCGCCATGGCTCTCCTAAAACGTGGGTGTGCCGGCAGCCCCCGGGAACTCGACTCGGCCGCGCCGAGACCGGCGCCGCACCAATGAAAAAAGCTCCGGCGCAAGCGCACGGAGCTGGATCTCTTCGAGAAGAGGAACGACTTCACACACCTGCGCTGGTCGCTCTCTCTCGAGAACCTTCGGCACCCGTCTGCGAGCAGACGACTACAACCGGCGGTCTTGGGCTTCGTACAGAGTAGACGCAGGAGGCGCGCTCACGCAAGTCGCGCCTCCTCGGCTTCGTGGTGGGGTGCGTCCGCGGGCGTCACGAGCGGCAGGCGGACGGTAAAGGTCGCTCCCTCGTCCGAGCTCGCGACGTCGACGGTGCCGCCGTGGGAGTGGACGACGGCCTGGACGATCGCGAGGCCGAGCCCCGTGGAGCCGGCCTTCCGCGACCGCGAGCTGTCGGCGCGGGCGAACCGCTCGAACAGCACGGGCAGCACGGCCGGGTCGATGCCCGGCCCGTCGTCGGCGACCGAGACGACGGCCTCCCCCGACGTGTCGTCGACGGTGAGCGAGACGTGCACGTGGGTGCCGTCGGGCGTGTGGGTGCGCACGTTCGTCAACAGGTTCGCGACGATCTGGTGCAGGCGCATGGCGTCGCCCGACACGGTCACCGGCTCGTCGGGCACGTACACGTCGACGTCGTGCGTGGGTCCGGCCACGTGGGCGTCGTTGACCGTGTCGAGCACGACCCTGGTCAGGTCGACGTCGCCCGTGACGAGGTCGCGGCCCTCGTCGAGGCGGGCGAGCAGCAGGAGGTCCTCGACGAGCGAGGTCATCCGCAGCGACTCCGACTCGATGCGGCCCATGGCGTAGACCACGTCGTCGGGCAGTCCGGTGTTCATGCGGCGGGTCAGCTCGGCGTAGCCGCGGACCGACGCGAGCGGGGTGCGCAGCTCGTGCGAGGCGTCGGCCACGAACTGCCGCACCTTGTTCTCGCTCTGCTGACGGGCCTCGAGGGCCCCGGCCACGTGGCCCAGCATGCGGTTGAGCGACGCACCGACGCGGCCGACCTCGGTGCGGGTGTCGGCGTCGGCCTCGTCGACGCGTTCCGCGAGGGCCACCTCGCCGCGGTCGAGCGGCAGTTCGGCGACCCGCAGTGCCGTGTCGGACATGCGCTCGAGCGGGCGGAGGGCGCTCCGCACGACCCCGTAGGCGATCGCGATCGCGACCGCGAGGCCGATGAGGGTCACCGCGAGGATCGTGACCACCATGACCGTGATGGTGCGGTCGACGCTGCTCGTCGGCAGACCGACGACGAGGTACGCCGGCGTGGTGGCGAGGGAGCCCGACGTGGTGGTCGTCTGGTAGCCGACCGCGAGCGACTCCACCCGGTACGACCCCAGCGCCGACCCGAGCGAGACGGACTCGGGCGCGGTCGAGCCGGCGACGGTCGTCACGACCGAGGTCAGGTCGTCGGTCAGGCGCGGCGTGACGACCCGACCCGACTGCTCGACCTGGTACGCCGCCACGACCGTCCCGTTCACGACGACGGCCGTGAAGGTGCCGGGCGACTGCCGCGGGCCCGAGAGGTCGTCGCCGTCGGGCGTCAGGTAGGGCCGGCTCGTCGAGCCCTGCGCGTTCACCATGGGCACGGAGCGGCCCGTCGCCCCCTCGAGCTCGTCGTCGAGCTGACGCATGAGCGACGCCTGGAGCACGAACACGCTGACCGAGCCGATCACGATGGTCAGCAGCACCACGAGCGCGACGATGCTGAGGATCAGGCGGTTGCGCAGCGTGAGCGGCCCGGCGAGACCGGGCGCCCGGCCCACCAGGCCCCGGAGGCGCGAGCCCACCCGGGCGGGCAGGGCATCGCTCACGACGTGGGCTTGATCACGTAACCGACGCCGCGCACGGTGTGGATCATCGGCTCTTCGCCGACGTCGATCTTCTTGCGCAGGTACGAGATGTAGATCTCGACGACGCTCGACTTGCCGCCGAAGTCGTAGCTCCAGACCCGGTCGAGGATCTGCGCCTTGCTCAGCACGCGGCGGGGGTTGCGCATCAGGAAGCGCAGCAGCTCGAACTCGGTGGCGGTCAGCTCGATCTCGCGACCGGCGCGCGTCACCTCGTAGCTCTCCTCGTCGAGCACGAGGTCGCCGACGACGATGCGCGAGTCGCCCGCCTCGCTGATGGCCGAGGCCGACCGGCGGATCAGGCCGCGCAGCCGGGCCACGACCTCTTCGAGCGAGAACGGCTTGGTGACGTAGTCGTCGCCCCCGGCGGTGAGACCCGACACGCGGTCCTCGACGCTGTCCTTCGCGGTGAGGAACAGGATCGGGGTGTCGTCACCGCTCGACCGCAGTCGACCCAGCACCTGGATGCCGTCGATGTCGGGCAGCATCCAGTCGAGCACGATCGCGTCGGGCTTGAACTCGCGCGCCGTGGCGAGGGCCGCCTGACCGTCGGAGGCCGCCTTGACGTCCCATCCCTCGTAGCGGAGGGCCATCGAGAGCAGGTCGGTGAGACTGTTCTCGTCGTCGACGACGAGGACTCGGAGGGGCGTTCCGTCGGCACGGGTGAGGCGGGGGGCCGAGGCGGTGGCGGGGGTCGTTGTGGTCACCTCTCCAAGTATCGAGTCGTTTCTATGAACCGACTGTGATGGGTCGATGAGCGGGCTGCGCATCGTCCCCGGACGGCCCACGGCGACCACGCGGGCCGCGAGCACCCGGGGCGCCGGGCGCGCGTCAGGCGGACGGGTAGTCGGCGCAGGCGAAACGAGCCGAGTCCGGGGCCCAGCAGGGCACGTTGATCGTGCCCTGGCCGCCGAAGAGGGCGAGCACGTCGCGTGGCGCCCGGCCCGGCACGGGCAGGCCGTCGGGACCGAGGGGCAGGGTGCGCAGCACGACGTCGCGGTTCTCGGGGTGGCCGAGCGTGCCGGGCTCGAACGACACCCAGAGCAGCGTCGAGCCGTCGGGCGACACGTGCGGGAACCAGTTGACCCGTTCGTCGTCGGTCACCTGCACGACGTCTCCGCCGTCCAGGCGGCTCCGGAAGAGCTGCGCGTGGCCGGCGACCCCCGCGGAGGCGCGCTCCGAGTTCGCCCACAGCCACGCCCCGTCCGGAGAGAACTCGGCCCCGTCGTCGGGGTGCTCGTCGTCGGTCACCGGCGTGGTCGCGCCGTCGGCGAGCGAGACCAGGGCGACGTTCGTGCGCCAGCCGGCCCGCGCCTCCTCGTCGTCCGGGTCGTCGACCGGCGCCGGCAGGGCGCCGACGATCACGCTGAGCGTGGCACCGTCGGGCGAGACGCCGTGCAGGTAGTTCTTGTGGTTGCGGCCCGCGGGGTGGTCGCGCGTCACGCGGCGGGCGGTGCCGCCCGGGGTCACGCCGTCCCACGGCACCTCGTACAGGTGGCCGTCCCGGGCGCTCACGATCACGGCCCCCTGGTCGGGAACGATCACGTGGTCGTTGTTGATCTCGGGCACGTCGCCCATCGGCACCGGCTCGAGCGCCGTCTCGTCGACCCCACGGGCGTCGGCGGGCACCCGCCAGAGCAGGCCGTCGCCGTTGACGACGAGCCAGCGACCGTCGGGGCTCCAGTTCGGGGCCTCGACGAGCACGCGGGTGCTCTCGAGGACGACCTGGACGTCGCCGGTCGCGGGGTCGACGACGAGCAGGCGGCTCCGTTGGCCGGGCAGCAGGATTCGGGGCATGGGATCAGTCTGCCGTCACTGGTTCGAGAAGGCGGCGTCGAAGGAGGCGCTCGGTCGCCTCCAGAGGAGTGAACGGATGTAGGCGAGCGCCTCGGGGGCGCCGTGCAGCCGGTCCATGCCCGCGTCCTCCCACTCGATCGAGATCGGGCCGTCGTAGCCGATGGCGTCGAGGGCGCGGAAGGCGTCCTCCCAGTCCATGTCGCCGTGGCCGGTCGAGACGAAGTCCCAGCCCCGGCGGGGGTCGCCCCAGGGCAGGTGGGAGCCGAGCACGCCCGAGCGCCCGCTGGGCGGCTTGATGCGGGTGTCCTTGCAGTCGACGTGGAAGATCCGGTCGGCGAAGTCGGTGATGAACGACACCGTGTCGACCCCCTGCCAGAGCATGTGCGAGGGGTCCCAGTTGAAGCCGAAGGCCGACCGGTGCTCGATGGCCTCGAGCGCCCGGACGCTCGTCCAGTGGTCGTAGGCGATCTCGCTCGGGTGCACCTCGTGGGCGAACCGGACGCCCTCGGCGTCGAACACGTCGAGGATGGGGTTCCAGCGGTCGGCGAAGTCCTGGTAGCCGGCGTCGATCACGCTCGCCGGGACCGGCGGGAACATCGCCACGTAGGGCCAGATCTTCGAGCCGGTGAAGCCGACGACGGTGTCGACGCCCATCTTGCGGGCCACCCGCGCCGCCCGCTTCATGTCCTCCGCGGCCCGCTGCCGGACGCCCTCGGGCTCGCCGTCGCCCCAGGTGGACGGGCGCACGATCGCCTGGTGCCGGAAGTCGATCGGGTCGTCGCAGACCGCCTGCCCGGTCAGGTGGTTCGAGATCGCCCAGACCCCCAGGCCGTGCCGCTCGAGCACGTCGAGTCGCGACCGCAGGTACGCGTCGTCCTGGTCGGCGCGCTCGAGGTCGAGGTGGTCGCCCGACGCGGCGATCTCGAGGCCGTCGTAGCCCCACCCGGCGGCGAGTGCCGCGACCTCCTCGAAGGGCAGGTCGGCCCACTGGCCGGTGAACAGGGTGACGGGGCGGGAGCTCTCGGCCATGGGTTCCTTCTCGGGGGCGACGGGGGTGCGGGCGGGCGGCGGGGGCGGTGCGGGCGGCGACGGGGTCGGGACGGTCGGGGTCAGGGCAGGTCGACCCACCGGCGCGACGCGGCGGACGCGAGGACCGCCTCGGTCACCCGGACGGCGCGCAGGCCGTCGACGAAGTTGGGCAGCCCCTCGGGGGTCCCGCCCCGGACGGCGTCGTGGGCGTCGCGCACGAACCCCGCGAACGCGTCGACGTAGCCCATCGGGTGCCCGGCGGGGACGGTCGACAGGCGGGCGGCGTCGGGTGCGAGCACGGCCGCGTCGCGGGCCACGAGTTGCGTGCCCGACCGGCGTCCGACCCAGAGCGTCTCGGGCTCCTCCTGCGAGAACTCGAGGCTCTCGGCGGTGCCCGACAGGTCGAGCAGGAGGCGGTTCTTGCGACCCGGCGCGACCTGCGACACGAAGAGGGTGCCGATCGCCCCCCGTGCCGTCTCGAACACGACGGCCGCCTCGTCCTCGGTGTCGACCGACGAGCCGCCGCGGTGCGTGTGCACGGTGGTGGTCGTCGAGGTCAGCCGGGCCAGCCGGTCGCCCAGGACGAACTCGAGCAGGTCGACCAGGTGGCTGCCGATGTCGGCGAAGGCCCGCGAGGGACCACCCGCGGCCGAGTCGACCCGCCAGTCGACGTCGTCGCTGTCGAGCAACCAGTCCTGCAGGTACGAACCCCGGACGCTCAGCACGCGGCCGACCTCGCCCGTGGCGACGCGGGCCCGGGCCTCGCGCACCATCGGGTGGTAGCGGTAGACGAAGGGCACGGCACCGACCAGTCGCCCGGCCCGGGCGGCCTCGACCAGGGCCTCGGCCTCGGCGCTCGAGGTCGCCAGCGGCTTCTCGCAGACCACGTGCTTGCCGGCGGCGAGCGCCGCCAGCGCGACGGGCGCGTGCGTGGCGTTCGGCGAGCAGACGTGCACGACGTCGACGCCGGGATCGGTGACGAGGTCGTCGACGCTCTCGTGGGAGGTGTCGACGCCCAGGGACGCCGCCGCGTGGGCCGCGCTGGCGGCGCTCGAGGAGGCGAGGGCGACCACGCGGGCGCCGGCCGAC
>NZ_JACYNS010000050.1:0-19503 GCF_014839405.1 Frigoribacterium sp. CFBP 13605
TGCGGCGGCGAGCCGGCCGCGGGTGCGCTCGACGGCGGCGAGCTCGGCCTCGGCGGCGGCCACGTGCTCGCGGAGCGACTGCGTGGGGTCGCCCCCGAGCTCGCTGATCCGCGCCAGGGCCTGTTCACGGGACCGGAACGCGAGCTGCTCGTCCGCCTGGGCGCGCCTCCGGCGTTCGCCCTGCTCGCGCTTCTCGGTCGTGACGCGGTCGACCTCGCCGCTGACCCAGCTGCCGACGCGTTCGGCCAACCAGACGCGGAGGCGGCTGGGCCCGTCGTCGTCGACCAGCAGGCGGCGCTTGGCCGAGCCGTCGCGTCCGGCGAGCTCGTACCGGTCGGCGAGCGTCGGCACGGCCTCGAGCACGTCGAGCTTCTTGCGGGTCGTCTCGAACACGTCGTAGAGCGCCGAGGCCTCGCGGTAGGTGGCGAGCGTGGTCTCCCAGCGGCTGAGCGCCTGCGGCTGCACGAGCACGAACTGCTTGAACAGGTCGTCGATCGAGAACACGCCCTTCGACGCCTGCGCCCGACGCAGCAGGGTCAGGGCCTTGAGCTGCGACTCGTCGCTGCCGCCGATGCCGAGCTGACCGCACAACCGCACCCGCAGCTCGGGCTGCGACGAGGTCGCGAGGTCGTGGGCGGGGTCGAGCAGGCGGGCGAGGGAGCCACGGGTCAGGGGGTTCTGGCTCGTGCCCTCGCGCGTCACCTCCGACAGGCGGCTGAGGTCGAAGCGGCCCTGCACGAGCAGGTAGACGCTCGCCTGGGTGACGTCGTCCTGGCTGGCGGTGTCCTCGCCGATCCAGGCGACGCGGACGGCCGTGACCGTCTGACCGAGCTCGGTCGACCAGGTGATGGCCGCACCGCTCGGGAACGCCTGGCCGAGCGGACGCAGGAACCGCGTCGTCGTGCGGTCGGAGGCGGCGTCGCGGACCTCGTCGGTCTTGCCGCGCGCGTAGCTGTAGACCGTGCGCTCGGACCGCTGCCGGCTGTCGTCGCGGGCGGCGCGGTTGAACTCCTGCGGGTTGGGCATGATGACCGCGGCCATCGCGTCGAGCACGGTCGACTTGCCGCGGCCGGTCGGGCCGAGGATGGCGATGCCGCCGCGACCCACGGGCATGCGGTGCAGGCCGGCGTAGCTGCCCCAGTTGAGCAGCTGCACCTGCTCGATGCGGTACTGGCCCGAGTGGAACATGCCGAGGTCGGGCGGGGTGTCGGCGATGCTCATGCCTGGGGTGCTTCCGGGTCGGTGTCGGTGTCGGTGTCGGTGCCGGCGTCGTGCGCTGGCGCGGGCTCGAGGTCGAGGTCGAGGTCGAGCGGGACGGCGGTCGGGTCCGGTTCAGCGTCGGGGGTGTCCTCCACCGTGTCGGCGGGGTCGTCGTCGGTGGGATCGGGTTCGGGCTCGACCTCGACCTCGACCTCGGGCTCGACGACGTCGGCCTCGGCGTCGACCTCCGCTTCGGCCGCGTCGACGTCAGCGGGGGTGCTGACCTCGTCCCCATCGGTCGGGTCGCCCTCGACGCCCGCCGCCTCGAGGTACACCCGCTCGAGGTGCGCGAGTCGGTCGGCGGTCATCAGCGGCACGATCGCGGGCGAGACCACGAACAGCTCGGGGTCGTCGGGCTCGGCCGTCAGCAGGTCTCGGGCGACGAGCGCGGCGATGGCGGCGTCGACCCGGCGGCGGGCGCGCACCTCGTCGGAGCCCGAGTCGTCGTGGTACCGACCGAGGAACTCGGCCACGGCGTCCTTCGAGATCACGATCGCCTCGTCGAGCCCGTCCGTGAAGGCGTGCTCCCGGCGGGCGAAGACCATCAGCAGCGAGGCGTCCCGCGACAGCGGCTTCTCGCGGCGCAGCAGCACGGGCACGTCGTCCTCGCCGCCCTGTCGCTTGAAGGCGACCTCGTGGTCGTGGTCGACGACCAGCACCAGGAACAGCTCCTCGAGCCGGGCCCGGATCTCGGGCTCGTGGGCGAGCAGGCCGGCCCAGGCCTCCTGCTGCCGGGCGCGGGACACGAACCGGTGGGTCAGCAGCGTGACGAGTGCCTTGCGTCCGTCCAGCGGCAGTGCGTCCGGGACGCCGGCTGCCCCGTCGTCGGCGTCGCCGTCGTCGAAGGCATCGCGGGAGGCGCGCGCCGACTCGACGTCGGAGGGGGCGATCGCCTCGGCGAAGGAGGCGCGGGTCGCCTCGTCGGCGCCGGTCTCGTCCGAGGGGGCTGCGGGGCTCATGCGAGGTCCTTCGTGGAGGTCGTGCTGGTCGTGAGGGCGGGCTCGGCGGGGGCGGCGGGTGCGGCGTCGGGCGGGCCCGCGGGGTCGCGCCGGAAGACGAGGCGGGGCAGCGTGACCTGCCGACCCGCGCCTCCTGGGCCCGCGTCCGACGACGCACCGGGGCCGACGGGATCGCCGACGAGCTCGACGGTCTCGGTGTCGTCGCCGACGACGCCGCGCTCGAGCGCCAGGTCGAGCATGCTGAGGACGAGCGCGAGGCGGCGGAACCCGGGCTCGGTCGCCTGGTAGACGTCGCCGCTCGTGACCTCGTCGCGGTCGACGAGCAGCCGGTCGATCGTCGCCGACACGGCCGCCGTGCTCGTGCCCGAGGTGAGGCGGAGGGCGGCCCGGTCGGCCTCCGGCAGGGACGCGTCGCCGATGGTCACCTGCACGTCGACCGTCGGCCGCGCACGGTCGGTGTGCAGCTGCACCTGGCTGACGTCACGGACGTCGAGCGCCCCGAGGCCGAGCCCGTCGCCGTGCTCGACGGGCAGCATGGCGTGGCCCGGCCGGCGCTCGGCCCAGACGCCGCCCGCGTGAAGCGCCCGGTCGGCGAGGGTGAGCAGGCGCTGCTGCTGGTCGGAGCCCGACCGGCTGAGGAAGCGCCGCAGCGAGGACGTCCACCGGCCGTACGTCTCTTGCACGCTCTGCTCTTCGGCGAGCAGCGACGAGATGAGCGACTCGAGCTGCGTGCGCTGCCGCTCGGTGAGCTGTGCGGCCGCGTCGGGCTGCGCGAGGACCTTCTCGATGTCGGCGCGCATGACGTCGATCCCGCGCGACGACAGCATCTGGGCGAAGCCGCGGTAGGCGCGTCCCTCGGGGGTCTGCTCGAGCAGGTCGTTGTCGCGCAGGTACTGGTCGACGAGCGCGCCCTTGCCGACGTGTTCGGACGAGGCCCGGCGCGCGACCTCGCGGTGCCGCTGCTCGACCATGGCGCCGAGCTGGCGGAAGTCCTCGGGCAGCGACGCGGTCAGACGCACCACCTCGCGGACCTGACGGCGCAGCACGTCGGGAGCGGTGGGTTCGGTGCCGTGCCGCTCGATCTCGGCCTTGCGGCGCTCGAGCTCGGCGATCTGCTCGTCGAGCCGGGAGAGCTGCGACTCGCGGCTGGGGTCGGCGAGGCCCGCGAGCTGCCCGACGGCGTGGGCGATGCTGCCGAGGCGGGCCTCGCTGACGGCGTTGTCGCGCTCGACGAGGTCGCGCACGAGGCGCAGCGCCTTGAGCGCATGCGGCGACAGGCGGTACTCGGCACGGGCGTCCGGTCCGGAGGCGCGGGTGCGGACGAGCCAACGGCTCTCGACCCAGCTGCGGCAGTACTCGGCCGGGGTGGTCTTCTGCTCGGTGGGGGCCGGCGTGGCGGCGGGCGTCGGGGACGCGGGCCGCGCCTCCTCGGAGTCCCGCTCGGTCGTCGCCCGCTCGGACGTCGGGTGCTCGAGTGCGGCCTGCTCGGACGCCGCCTGCTCGAGTGCGGCCTGCTCGGACGCCGCCTGCTCGGCCGTGTTCTGCTCGAGGGCGTCGGCGACCTGCCGGTGGAACCAGTCGGCCGACACCGGACCCTCGGCGTGCTCGAGGTGGCGGGAGAAGAGCGGCAGCATCCAGCGGGCGTTGTAGCCGCGGAGCAGGGCCCAGGTGGGGTCGTCTTCGTACGCCGCACGCACGTCGTCGCGGCTCAGGGCGTCGTCGTGCCCCGACGGGTGGTTCACCAAGCAAGACCTCCGGCAGTCGTCGGACGACGATACCAACTGGTGACGCTCCGCTCGGCGACGGTGTGTCGCTCCTCGTCCGCAGCGGCCAGGATGGGGGGATGGGGATGGGCATCAGGTCGAGGCGGGGCGTCGTGGCGACCGTCGTCGTGGCCGTCCTCGCGCTCGCCGCCGGATGTGCCAGCTCGAGTGACCTGCTCCAACGGTTCGAGTCGCTCATGGACGGTGTCGGCGGCGTGGTCGAGATCGAGACGGCCGGGACCGACTCTCCCCTCGGCGTCGCGGAGGCCCAGGCCACGGTCGTGGTCGAGGACGACCTCTCCGACGACGACCTCGAAGCCGTCGCCGAGCGCATCAGGCCGTTCGTGGCCCGCAACGTCGGCGACTCCTCCGGCTGGCGGTTCGTCGACGTCCGGCGAGGCGCCGTCTCGTTCGAGGTGCTCGCCGACGAGGGCGACACGGCGGCCCAGCTCGACCTCGCGCATCGCGTCGCGGACGACGCGGTCTTCGCCGAGGTGTCCCTCGCCACGCACGCGTTCGGCGAGGACGGGGCGACCGGGGACGACTCGCCTCGGCAGGGGTTCGGGATCACGGTGGTCCCCTCGGACTCGTCGGACGTCGTCTCGGCCTGGCAGCGGGCACGCTCCCTTCGGGACACCGCGGCCCAGCTGACCGACGTCGACGTGACGGCGTGGAGTCCGGACACCCGCCGGTTCGTGACCGAGAACGTCTCCGGGTTCCCCTCGGTCCTCGACGATCCCGCGACGTCCGACGTCGTCCTCGACGCCGCCGACCAGGCCCGTCTGCTCGACGCCGTGGGGGCTGCGGATCTCGGGGCCGGGCGGGTCGAGGTCCTACCGGAGGGCATCCGGGTCGACCTCGACACACCGAGCGTCACGGGTCACCACTCGCGCGACGAGGTGGCGGAAGCGTCCCCGCGAGCGGCACGGATCGCCGGCGTCCTCGTCGGGATGTCCGAGGTGCCCGGCACCTCGATCGGCTTCGTCTCGTCACCGGACGAACGGCGAGAGCTCGACGGCGCCCTGTCCGCCGCCGAGTCGCTGGTGGACGTCGTCGCGTCCGACACGGTCACCTACTCGGCGATCAGCGCCCGGTCGGTCGAGGTATGGACGTCGGGGCTCGAGGGCGTCGTGCCCGCGATGCAGGCCATCGGTGGTTCCGCGGCCGTGTCCGGGATGGACGAGATCCGCGTCTCGTCCGGTGCAGCCGACCGCAGGGGTCTCTCGTTCTCGGGCCGGCCCGAGGCACTCGCCGTGCTCGCCACCGTCACGGGCGCCATCGTGGCCGCACCCCGGATCGAGGGCGTGGCCGTGACCGCCACGGAAGGCCGCCTCAGCATCGAGCTCGACGACGACCACGCCACCCACGCCGCCCTGGCGGACGTCGTCGGCGCGGTTCGGACGGCACCGGCCGGGACCGTCGTGACGTTCCGGCGAGACGTGCGCGGGGCGGCCGACCTCGCCACCGAGACGGTCGGCCAGGCCGCGACGGGCGAGTGCTCGGCGCTCGCCGACGACGATGCAGCACTGTGCGCGATCGTCCGGTCCGCATGGGGCGCGTGATGGTCGGTGCTGGCACCCCGGGCCCGAAGGGTGCACGATCGAACGATGACCTCGCCGATCGACCACGCCGACCCGTCACCCGTCGTGCACGTGCTGCACGACAACGCCGAGTGGCTGCCGCCGCTCGTCGCCGCGCTCGACGCCGCGGGGGTGCCCCACCGCGAGCACCTGCTCGACGGGACGTCCTTCGACCTCGCGGCCGCGCCTCCTGAAGGGGTGTTCTGGTCGCGGCTGAGCGGCTCGGCCCACACGCGCGGCCGGGGGACGGCCAAGGAGGTCGCGCGAGCGACCCTGCGATGGGCCGAACGGCACGGGCGCCGGACCATCAACGGCAGCGGTGTCGTCGAACTCGAGGTGAGCAAGGTGGCGCAGTACCTGGCGCTGGCGTCCGCCGGGTTCGACGTGCCCGCGACGACCGCCGTGTTCGGCACCGCCGACCTCAAGGCCCGGGCACGCGAGCAGAGACTGCCGTTCATCACGAAGCACAACCAGGGCGGCAAGGGCCTCGGTGTGCGGCGCTTCGACGACCTCGACTCGTTCGACGCGTACGTCGACGGGCCCGACTTCGAGGTGCCGGTCGACGGGATCACCCTGCTGCAGGAGTTCCTGCAGGCCGCGGAGCCCTTCAACACACGCGTCGAGGTCGTCGGCGGGCGCTTCGTCTACGCGGTGCGCGTCGACACCTCGGCCGGCAGCTTCGAGTTGTGCCCCGCCGACGCGTGCGTCGTGCCCGACGGCGCCGACCCGGCCACGTTCGCGCCGTTCGCGGTGCGCCCGTCGGTCACCGCGGAGCACCCGCTCGTACGGCGTCTCGAGGCTTTCGTCGCCGAGCACGGCATCGAGGTCGCCGGCATCGAGTTCATCGAGACCGTCGACGGCCGCTTCGTGCCCTACGACGTCAACACGAACACCAACTACAACCCGGACGTCGAGCGGTCGTCGTCGGTGTCGGCCGCCGCGACGCTCGCCGCGTGGCTGGGCGAGGTGTTGGCGGCGGAGTACGCCGCGACCCCGGCCTAGCGCCGTTCACGTCGACATCGCCGAGCTCCGTCGACGACGTCATCCAGCCACGGTACCGACCCGGGGCCGCGCGTCACCCCGGGCCGTCGGTGAGCCGTCCCTGGTGCCCGCCCGGGGTGAGCACCGATCGAGTGGGCAGAAATGGTCCTTCGTCGGGCCGGGAGGGACCGTTTCTGCCCACTCGACGAGCACGACCCGAGCCGACGTCGAACGGGGTCAGCGACGTGCAGGAGGCGCAGGAGGCGCGGGCGGCGCCGGCGACGTCGCGAACGCGACGGCCGCGAGGCCGGTCAGCACGACCGCACCGATCGTCACGGGTGCGAGCGGCCCGGCGAACGCCGCCGCGAGCCCCTGCGTCGTGCCGAGGCCGACGACGAGCTGGCCGATCACCAGCAGCACGAGGCCGAACGCGGCACCCAGCCGGCTCACCCGGGCCAGGTCGTGCAGTCGGCGGGAGTCGTCGGCGAGGCGGCGCGTGCCCGGCGTTCCCGGCAGGCCGGCCGAGAGCCGACGTCTCATCCGGACGAAGAGCACGAGCGCGACGACCGACAGCACCAACGGGATCGCGCTGCCGATCGTGAGGGCGGTCTGCACGACGCCGAACAGCGCGTCGGTGCCACCGGGGGAGGGCGGGGTGCTCATCGGACTCCGTTCATCGGGGACGGTGGGTTCACGGGCGAGTTCGTGGTGGACGGGCGACTCAGCGGACCGGGGACGACGAACTCGCCCGTGCGCGACCGCTGGTCGCCGACGAACCGCCCGGACACGACGACGCCGACCAGGCGGGAGCCGGGTCGGCGTCGTGGGCCGTGCGGCCGGGTGTCTAGTAGTGGGCCGTGCGGCCGGGTGTCTAGTAGCGGGGCTTGCGGGCGGGCCGCTCGCCACCCTGCGACCGGTCGGGGCGGTCGTCGCGGCGGGGCGCGCCTCCTCGGCGGTCGGGCTTGATCTCGATGAGCTTGCCGCTGATGCGGGTGTCGCTCAGACGGTCGAGCATGTCGCTCGAGACGTCCGAGGCGAGCTCGACGACCGAGAAGTCGGGGCGGATCTGGATCGCCCCGAAGTCGTCGCGGCTGAGACCGCCCTCGTTCGCCAGGGCACCCACGATCTGACGCGGCTCGACACGGTGACGACGACCGACCTCGATGCGGTAGGCGGTCATCGGCTTCGACGTCCGCGGGCCACGCTCACGGCGCTCCCCCCGGTCGTCGTCGCGACCAGCGCGCGGGGCGCGGTCGTCGCGCTCGCGCAGCGGACGCTCGTCGCGCTGCGGGCGCTCGTCCTTCGGGTCGAGCAGCAGGGGCGTCTCGCCCTGGGCGACCACGGCGAGTGCGGCGGCGACGTCGGCCTCGGGCACGTCGTGGTGCTCGACGTAGTGGCTGATGATGTCGCGGAACGCCGAGATGCGGCTGTCCTGCGACAGGGCCTCGGTGATCGCGTCGTCGAAGCGGGTGAGGCGCGTGCTGTTGACGTCCTCGACCGTCGGCAGCTGCATCTGCGTGAGCGGCTGGCGGGTGGCCTTCTCGATCGCACCCAGCAGACGACGCTCGCGCGGCGTGACGAAGCTGATCGCGGCACCGCTCCGGCCGGCACGGCCGGTGCGGCCGATGCGGTGCACGTACGACTCGGTGTCGATCGGGATGTCGTAGTTGACGACGTGGCTGATGCGGTCGACGTCGAGACCGCGGGCCGCGACGTCGGTCGCCACGAGGATGTCGAGCTTGCCGCTCTTCAGCTGGTTGACCGTGCGCTCGCGCTGGGCCTGGGCGACGTCACCGCTGATCGCTGCGGCCGAGTAGCCGCGGGCGCGCAGCTTCTCGGCGAGGGTCTCGGTCTCGCTCTTCGTGCGGACGAAGATGATCATGCCCTCGAAGTTCTCGACCTCGAGGATGCGCGTGAGCGCGTCGACCTTCTGCGGGTACGACACCATCAGGTAGCGCTGGGTCGTGTTGACCGAGGTCGTGGTCTTGGCCTTGACCGTGATCTCTTCGGCGTCGTTCAGGTACTGCTTCGAGATGCGACGGATCTGCGGCGGCATGGTGGCCGAGAACAGGGCCACCTGCTTGTCGTCGGGGGTGTCGGCGAGGATCGTCTCGACGTCCTCCGCGAAGCCCATCTTCAGCATCTCGTCGGCCTCGTCGAGCACCAGGTACTTGAGTTCGCTGAGGTCGAGGGTGCCCTTGGCGAGGTGGTCCATGATGCGACCGGGCGTGCCGACGACGACGTGGACGCCGCGGCGGAGCGCGCTCAACTGGACGCCGTACGCCTGGCCGCCGTAGACGGGCAGGACGTGGACCCCGCGCATGCCGGAGGCGAACTGCTCGAACGCCTCGCAGACCTGCAACGCGAGTTCGCGCGTCGGCGACAGCACGAGGGCCTGCGGCTTCTTGGCCGACACGTCGAGGCGCGAGAGGATGGGCAGGGCGAAGGCCGCGGTCTTGCCGGTGCCGGTCTGCGCGAGCCCGACGACGTCGCGGCCGTCGAGCAGGGTGGGGATCGTGGCGGCCTGGATGGCCGAAGGGGTCTCGTAGCCGATCTCGCGGATGGCCTTCAGGACCTGGTCGCTCAAGCCCAGATCGGCGAACGTCGGCGTCGTGTCGGCTTGCTCTGTGGCGTCGCTCGGGGCTTGCTCGGTGGTGTCACTCATGGTGCAACGGTAGCTTGTCCGGGCCCTCTGCTGTTGCTCCCGCCCGCGAGGCGGGCCGAGTCAGGTCGGTGCGAGGGGCAGCACCGTCGCGACGAGCGTGGTCACGACGACCACCGTGGTCAGCGCGGAGGTCGCGACGGCGAGTCGGCGCAGGGCCCGGGACCGGCCCGGCCGTCGTCCGACCGTGGCCGACACGAGGGCCGTCACGGCGAAGGCCGCCGAGGTCAGGCCGACCACGGGCGTCGACGCCCGGCGACCTCGAGCGAGGCCGAACGGGAACCCGGTGGCTCCCTCGTCCAGCTCGCCCCAGCCCCACGCGACGTACCCGGCGGCGGCGACCGCCGACAGGGCCAGCGCGAGTGCGGGCTGGTGGGGGATCGGCTCGCGGTGGACGGAGACGCTCGGCGGGCCTCGTCGAGGGGGACGCCGGGGGCGGAGGATCGGGTCGCCGGGGTCGAGGGTGTCGTCGAGCAGGAGTCGGCCCCGACGGCGGAGCATGATCACCTCGTCGACCGGACGGGGTTGCCGCGAGTCCGGCTTCTGCTCCTTCGCAGGGGGTGACACGGTCGTTAGCCTACCGGTCGTCAGTCGAACGGACGGGCCTCCGTGTCGGCGGCCCGAAGTAGTCTTCTCGACGACCGATCCCGCCCCGCGACACCCCGAAGGACGATGTGCAACCGACGTACCGCACCGCCAGCGGTCGACTCTTCCAGGCCGACTGCCTCGAGGTCCTCGCCGAGCTCGACGACGAGTCCGTCGACCTCGTGTTCGCCGATCCGCCGTTCAACCTGGGCAAGGTCTACGGGGCGGGCATCGACGACTCGCTCGACGAAGACGCCTACCTGGCCTGGTGCGGTCGGTGGATCGCCGAATGCGTCCGCGTGCTCCGGCCGGGCGGTTCCTTCTACCTGTTCAACCTCCCTCGCTGGAACATCGAGCTGGGCCACGTGCTGAACGGCGAGGGCATGACCTTCCGTCACTGGGTCGCTGTCGACATCAAGTACGGTCTGCCGATCCCCAACAAGCTCTACCCGTCGCACTACTCGCTGCTCTACTACAGCAAGGGCAAGCCGTCGCGCTTCGTCCGTCCCCGCCTGCCGATCCAGGTCTGCCGGCACTGCGGCCGAGACATCAAGGACTACGGCGGCCACCGCAGCAAGCTGCACCCGGACGGGATCAACCTGACCGACGTCTGGCTCGACATCCCGCCCGTGCGACACCGGGCGACGAAGACCCGCGGGGCGAACGAGCTCAGCGAGAAGCTGCTCGAGCGCGTGTTGACCATCAGTTCCGAGCCCGGCGACCTCGTCCTCGACCCCTTCGGCGGGTCGGGCACCACTTACGCCGTGGCCGAGAAGATGCACCGACACTGGGTCGGCGCCGAGATCGGCGACGTCCAGCCGATCATCCGCCGCCTCGAGGGCGAGGACGCCCAGGTCGAGCTGCCGGGGCGCGGCGACACGGGTCGCGGCGACACGGGGCGCGGCGACGCCGGGCGTGGGGTCACTGCCGGGGCCGAGCGCTAGCCGTTCGAGGTCGCCGCGTCTGCCGGGGGCTCTGCGGATCGGACCGGAGTCGAGAGAGCGACCCCGGGCAGGCGGGGGGCCGTGGGGTCCGCGAGGCGCGGGCGTTCAGGGGTAGGGCTCGGCTTCGGGACCGTCTCGGTGGCCGACGGCACCACGGGGATCGGTGCGGTGGGCGTGGGCGCGGGCACCCCGACCGACGGCTCCGCGACGGGTGCCTCCGCGGCGACCGTCGGGACGATGATGCTGATCGGCGTCGTGTCCGTGTGGAGCGACTGCACCCGCACGCGCTTGGCCCGGCGCAACCACCGGCGCGCGCCCGGGGTCGCGAGCAGGCTGCCGAGCACGAGTCCCGCGCCGATCGCGAGGGTCGTCAGCATCGAGAACACGAAGTCGACCTCGGCGCCGTCGTTGCCGGCCATGAAGTTGAGCAGCGACGACGCGACGGCGAGCGACGGCAGCAGCGACCCGCAGAACGCCGGCACGGCGATGACCGTCGCCGCCGTCCGCAGACGAGCCGCGGCCACGGTCGAGAGCGCTCCGAGCAGGGTCGCCGCGACGAACGTGGCCCCCATGAGCGGCAGGCCGAGCTGGCGCAGGGTGAAGAGCGAGAGGTTGCCGACCAGGGCGACGCCGATCGTGATCGGGATCATGCGTGCGGTCGACCCCTGCGCGATCGAGTTGGCCGACGCGGCGGCGAAGCTCGAGATGAGCGAGAGCCAGAGCGGCAGGGCCTGCAGGGTGATGTTCGTCGGGTCGACCTCGATGTCCGCGAACCGTGCGGTCACGGCGAGTCCGGCCGGGATGCCGCACACGACCCCGGCGACGATCAGCCCGATCACCAGGGCGCGCCCGACCGCCATCGACCGGAAGCCCGAGATCGCGTCCTGGGCCCAGGTGACGATCGTGGGGTGCGGCAGGACGAGGACGACCACGGCCGCGACCAACGCCGCCGCGCCTCCCGGGGTCAGCAGCCCCGCCCAGATGCCGAGCGTGCCGAGTGCGGCGGTGGATGCGGCCTGCAGGCCGATGACGAAGAACTGGGGGATGCCGCGGGCGGTCAGCCCCCGGCCGGACGTCATGATGCCGATCATCACCACGAAGGCGCCGACGGCGGCCTGCCACGTGCCGCCGGCCTGCAGCGTCACGGAAACGCCCAGCAGGCCCATCGCCAGGTCGGTCATCCATGAGGGCCACCGGGGCGGGGACTTCAAGACCTCGACGAGGCCGGCCACCGCCTCGGTCATGTCGCGGTCGTCGTGCAGCAGGTCGTCGACGATCTGGTAGACCCTCGACAGCCGGTGCAGGTTCGAGCCCTCGGCGTAGATGACCCGGGTCTTGACCAACGGGTTGACGCCGGCCGGGGCGTACTGGATGGTGATCGCCGTGCCCGTGATGTCGAGCTCGAGCGGGGCCAGGTTCCACTTGGTGCTCACGGCCACGATCGCGACCTCGGTGCTGCGGACGTCGGCACCCGACGACAGCATGACGTCGCCCAGGTCGAGGCAGAAGTCGACGATCTGACGGGGCGAGTAGAGGTCGCCGCCGATGCCGTGCTCGGGCGTCGTGCCCTCGTAGATGGTGCCGCGCAGTCGCGCCCGGACGTCGCGCAGTTCGTGCTGGTTGACCAGTCGTGACTGGGCGGGCCCCTTCGGCCTGCCCTTCGGGGCCTTGGGCACCCGCGGCGGTCGGGGCTTGACCGGGGTGGGCCGCTCAGGGCGCCTGGTGTCCGACACGCTGACCTCTTCCTCGCTCACGACCGTCGGGCCGGGGCACCGCCGAGGCGGTCCCCGCGGACCCGTCCGTCGAGTCTAGGAGGCGCGGTGCCGGACGTCCGATCCCGTCGCGTCGAGCAGGTCGTCGCCCCTAGGACGCGTGGTCGGCGTCGTCGTCGTCGCCGCGCTCGGCCCGCGCCTCGCCCGCCTCGCCCCGCTCGCGTCCGGCGTCGGCCATGTCGCGGCGACCGTGGTCCGCACGCGTGGGGGCGTCGTCGCCGTCCCGCTCGGCGGCGTGCGCCCGGGCGTCGCGTTCGGCCTGCGCGACGAGCTCGGGGTCGTCGTCCATGTCGTCCTGCCCGCCGGCGAACGGCGACTGCGTCTGGGCCACGATGGCCTGCGAGGTCGAGCCGAGGATCACTCCCGGGTCGACTCCCTTCTCGTGGGCGAGGGCGGCGGTGAGGCCGGCCGCGAGGCTGCCGCCGGCGGTGCCGAGGGTCGCCATGACGTCCTCCTGTCGAGGCGTCAGCGGTTCGTCGGTCAGCTCGGCGACGACCTCGCGGAGGTTCTCGTCGCTGGCCTCGACGGCCTCGGGGTCGCCCTGCGTGATGGCCGCGGCCTGGGACACGATGGCGAGCGCGAGGGCCGCCGCCTCGTCTTCGGGCGTGCGACCGGCGGGCTCGTTCGTGTCCTGATCCATGGGCCGACCGTACGCCCGGGCCTCGTGCGGCCTGTCAGGCGGGAGGGGCGGGGTACGTCGGTGTGGACGCGCCGGCCGGGAATGCCGGGAGGCGCGATCGGCTTGGACCACGGATGAGCACCACCGAGACCCCCCAGACCGACAGCACCCGGCCCGCCGCCCCGACGGTTCCGGGCACCGCCCTCGTGGTGGGCGCCAGCGGCATCACCGGCACCGCCCTCGTCGAGCAGTTGACGCGCGAGGGGTGGGACGTCCTGGCCCTCTCGCGCCGCGCCTCCTCGTCCGACGGGGTGACGGGCATCGCCGCCGACCTGACGAGTGCCGAGAGCCTGCGCACGGCGCTGGCGGACGCGAAGCCGACCCACGTGTTCTTCGCCGCCTGGCAGAAGCGCGACACCGAGGCGGAGAACATCGCGGTGAACGGCGCCATGGTCCGCGACCTGCTGGCCGCCCTCGACCACGCCCCCGTGCGACACGTGTCGCTCGTCACCGGGCTGAAGCACTACCTCGGCCCGTTCGAGGCCTACGGCACGGGCGACATGCCCGACACGCCGTTCCACGAGGACGAGGAGCGCCTGCCCTACCCGAACTTCTACTACGCGCAGGAGGACGAGCTCTTCGCCGCCGCCGAGCGCCAGGGGTTCACCTGGTCGGTGCACCGCTCGCACACCGTCATCGGGTTCGCCGTCGGCAACGCCATGAACATGGGGCTGACCATCGCCGTGCAGGCCGCGCTGAGCAAGCGCCTCGGCCGTCCGTTCACGTTCCCGGGCAGCGAGACACAGTGGAACTCGCTCGTCGACGTCACCGACGCGGGCGTCCTCGCCGAGCAGATGATCTGGGCCGCGACCGACCCCGCCGGTGCGGACGAGCCGTTCAACGTCGTCAACGGCGACGTGTTCCGCTGGCGCTGGCTGTGGCCCCGCCTGGCCGGCCACCTCGGCATCGACCCCGCGCTCGTCGAGGGCTTCGAGGGCGAGCCGCGTCCGCTCGAGCAGCAGATGGTCGGCCTCGAGCAGGAGTGGCGCGACCTCGTCGCCGAGCACGACCTCGCCGAGCCGGACCTGTCGCGCGTCGCCTCGTGGTGGCACACCGACGGCGACCTCGGCCGCGACATCGAGGTCGTCACCGACATGGGCAAGGCCCGCGACGCCGGGTTCACCCGGTACCGCCGCACCGAGCAGGCGTTCGTCGACCTGTTCGAGCGCTACCGCGCCGCCCGCCTGATCCCGTAGGCCCCGATCGGCCGAGGAGGCGCGGTGCCGGTGGCGAGACCGGCGCCGCGCCTCCTGCCGTCTACGCCCCGGGGTCGGCGCGCTCGGCGTCGGCGATCGCGTCGCTCGGCACCGGCTTCCCCCGCCGCGACACGAAGGTCGCGAGCCAGAGGACCACGCCGATCGCGAGTAGGCCGCCGGCGATCGTGTACTGCTCGGCGCCGCGACCGGAGGACACCGGCAGCACCAGCCAGAGGCAGGCCACGACGCCGACGATCGGCAGGACCGTGCCCGCGCGGAAGTGTCCGTGCGACACCGTGTCGCGACGCAACACGAGGACGACGACGTTGACCAGGGCGAACACCGTCAGCAGCAGCAGGGACGTCGTGCCGCCGAGCACGGCCACGATCGGGGACTCGGGCGAGAGCGAGACGTAGCCGATCAGCACCAGGCTGAGCGCCGTCGTGAAGACGATCGACGCCCACGGGGTCTGCCGCTTCCGGTGCACCCTGCCGAGGAAGCCCGGCAGCACGCCCTGCTTGCTCATGCCGTAGAGCAACCGGCTCGCCATCATCATGTTGATCAGGGCGCTGTTGGCGACGGCGAACATCGAGATGAACGGCAGCAGCCCGCCGATCGGGAAGTCCGGGGCGGCGGTGTTCACCACGGTGACCAGGGGGGTCTCGTTGTCGGCCAGGTCGCCGATCGGCACGATCGCCACGGCGCAGATCGAGACGAGCACGTAGATCACGGCGGTGATGCCGAGGCCGGTCAGCATGACCTTGGGGAAGATGCGGCTCGGGTCCTTGGTCTCCTCCGCCATGTTGACCGAGTCCTCGAAGCCGACCATGGCGAAGAAGGCGAGCGACGTCGCTGTGCTGACGCTCAGCAGCAGCGACTTGTCGCCCGGCGTCTCGAAGAGCACCACCTGGCCCCAGTCCGCGTTGCCGCCGGCGATGAACCAGAACCCGATCAGGATCACCATGACGAGGCCCGACAGCTCGATCAGGGTGAGGACGACGTTCGCCTTGACGCTCTCGCTGACCCCGCGGAAGTTCACGGCCATCACGAGCAGCATGAACGCCATCGCGA
Source organism: Frigoribacterium sp. CFBP 13605 (assembly GCF_014839405.1). NCBI lineage: Bacteria > Bacillati > Actinomycetota > Actinomycetes > Micrococcales > Microbacteriaceae > Frigoribacterium > Frigoribacterium sp. CFBP 13605. The sequence continues at coordinate 15,453 of NZ_JACYNS010000050.1, forward strand.
TCAGCATCACCGCGGAGTTCGACAGCTCGACGCCGATGCCCGCCGCCAGGTTGGCCGCGAACGCCCGTGAGGCCGTCGACGCGCTCGTGATGCCCGAACACATCACCACGAAGCACACGATGAACGTCACGAAGTGGATGCCGAACGCCTTGTGCACGTAGAGGGCCGCGCCGGCGGTCTGCGGGTACTTCGTCACGAGCTCGAGGTACGAGAACGCCGTCACGAGGGCCACGGCGAAGGCGATCAGGAACGGCAACCACGCCGCACCGCCGACCTCGGCCGCGACCTGCCCGGTCAGGGCGTAGACGCCCGTGCCGAGGATGTCGCCGACGATGAACAACAACAGCAGCTTCGGGCCGATCGCCCGCTTCAGCTCGGTGGGGCTCTCGCCCGTGTCGGTCGTGGGCGGCTGCGCCTGGTTCGCGGACCGGGGGTTCGGGGGCTGCTGGTTCGTCGTCGACATGCTGACCTCCGGGGCGCATCGGTGTGTCTCGGGCGTTCCGGTCATCCTGCTCCCGCCGGAGCGGCAGCGGAAGAGGCGGCCGGACATCGTCACACCCCCGACACAGAGGCGGTGTCCGCCCGACACCAGGAGGCGCGTCCCTGGTCGCCGGGACGCATGCGGTTCCCGAGCCACGCGTCGTACCCTGAGCCCATGTCGGTCCGCCTGTCCCCACCCGAGTCGTCGACGTCCGGCCCCGCACCGACGCCCGGCCCCACCGACCCGATGACCCCTCGCGCCGCCGGGCTGTGGGCCGCCCTCGCCGGCATCGTGTCGATGGCCGCGTTCCTCGCCGCCGCCGAGGTCGTCGCCCTCGTCACCGGTCCCACCGGCAGCCCGCTCTTCGCCGTCGGCTCGGCCGTCGTCGACCTCGCCCCCGCCGGCGTGAAGGACGCCATGGTGTCCCTGTTCGGCACCGGCGACAAGGCCGCCCTCTTCGTGCTGATGGGCGTGCTGCTCGTCGTCATCACCGGCGCGGCCGGCTACGGCGAGTACCGCCGCCAGCCGATCGGCAAGATCGCCTTCGTGGCGGGCGGGGCGCTCGCCGTGATCGCGGTTCTGACCCGCGCGGACGCCGGCCAGGTCGACGCCATCCCGAGCCTCGTCGGCACCTTCGCCGCCGTGCTGCTGGTCGACAAGCTCGCCTCGCGCCTCCGTCGGTGGGTCCGTTCGACGTCGGCCGGGTGGGCGGAGCAGACCCAGCCCGTCCCGCCGTTGCGCGGGCCCGGTCTCGAACGCCGGTCGTTCCTCACGTACACGGTCGTGACCGGCGTGGCCGCCGTCGTCGTCGGCACGGGGGCCCGCGTCGTGAACGCCGGCCGGGCGAACGCCGCGGCCCTGCGGCGCGCCCTGACGCTGCCCCGCGCGAGCGTGACCGAGGCCGCGGTCCCGGCCGGCGCCTCCTTGGACGTCGAGGGCATCACGCCCTACGTCACGCCCGCCGCCGACTTCTACCGCATCGACACGGCCCTGCAGGTGCCGTCGATCGACCCGGCCGACTGGAGTCTGCGCATCCACGGCCTGGTCGATCGCGAGGTGACGATCTCGTTCGACGAGCTGCTCGCCCTGCCGCTCGAGGAGCACATGGCGACCCTCAGCTGCGTCTCGAACGACGTCGGCGGCGACCTGATCGGCAACGCGCTCTGGCTCGGCTACCCGATCCGCTCGCTGCTCGAGCGCGCGGGGCCGAACGGCGGCGCCGACATGGTGCTGTCGCGCAGCATCGACGGCTTCTCGGCCGGTACGCCGCTCGACGTGCTGCAGGACGACGGCACGGACGCGCTGCTCGCGGTCGGCATGAACGGCCAGCCGCTGCCGATCGAGCACGGCTTCCCGGTGCGGATGGTCGTGCCCGGCCTGTTCGGCTACGTGTCGGCGACCAAGTGGGTCGTCGAGATGGAAGTCACGCGGTTCTCCGACGCCCAGGGCTACTGGACGCCTCGCGGCTGGGACGCCCTGGGGCCGGTCAAGCTCGAGTCGCGCATCGACGTGCCCCGCGACGGGGCATCCGTCGACGCCGGGACGGTCTCGATCGCGGGGGTGGCCTGGCAGCCGCACACGGGCGTCGAGGCGGTCCAGGTGCGGATCGACGGCGGCTCGTGGCTCGACGCGACCCTGGCCGACTCGGTCTCGGCCGACACCTGGCGCCAGTGGGTCCATCGCTGGGACGCCGGGGCCGCGGGCTCGGGGTCGCACACGATCGACGTGCGGGCGCAGGGCGCGGACGGCACCTGGCAGCGCGAGCAGTACGTCCAGCCGGCTCCGAACGGGGCCGAGGGCTGGCACCGCGTGACCGTCGAGGTCGCCTGACCCGGCGGACGAGGAGGCGCGGGTGCCAGGGTGGGAGGTCGCGGCCCGTCCGCCGCGCGGCCCGCTCCCGGGGCCGCCGCCCGATCGAAGGGACCACCATGTCCACCACCGTCCACCTCGAACTGCACGTCGACCCCGCCCGGCTCGACCTCGCCCACGAGATCGCTCGTGAGACCCTCGTCGCCACGCGCGCCTGGCCCGGCTGCGAGGGGCTCGAGGTGCTGATCGACGACGCCGACCCGTCGGTCATGATCGTCGTCGAGACGTGGGCCTCGTCGGCCGACCACGACGCCTACGTCGCCTGGCGCGCCACGCCCGAGGGGGCCAACCGCCTGCCCGAGGTCTTGCTGGCGCCGCCGACCACGCGGACCTTCGCCGAGACGGTGTCGCTGGCCTGACGCCGACGTCGGCCCGGCCCGCGTCAGGCGTCGAGCAGGCCGCGGATGTCGTCGGCGGTGAGCGCCGCGCTGAACACGGCGTCGTCGTCCATCACGGCGTCGAACAGCTGCGACTTCTGGGCCTGGAGGGCCAGGACCTTCTCCTCGATGGTGTCGTTCGCGATCATCCGGTAGACCATCACGTTGTCGGTCTGCCCGATGCGATGCGTGCGGTCGACCGCCTGGGCCTCCGTGGCCGGGTTCCACCACGGGTCGAGGATGAACACGTAGTCCGCCTCGGTCAGGTTGAGGCCGAACCCACCCGCCTTGAGGCTGATGAGGAACGCGGGTGCGTCGCCGGTCTTGAACCGATCGATCACCTCGGCCCGACGTCGGGTCGACCCGTCGAGGTACTCGAACGCGACGCCACGCTGGTCGAGCCGGGCGGCGACCTTGTGCAAGAACGTCGTGAACTGGCTGAAGATCAAGGCGCGGTGCCCCTCGGCGACCACGTCCTCGAGTTCGTCGAGCAACTGGTCGAGCTTCGCCGAGGGGATGTCGGCGTAGGCCTCGTCGACGAGTGAGGCGTCGAGCGAGAGCAGGCGCAGCAGGGTGAGCGACCGGAAGACGATGAACCGGTTGCGGTCGAGGTCGTCCATCAGGCCGAGCAGCTTCTGTCGTTCACGCTGCAGGAAGGCGTCGTAGAGGTCGCGGTGCGCGGGGTCGAGGTCGACGCGGAGGACCTGCTCCTGCTTGGCGGGCAGGTCGGACGCGACCTGTTCTTTCGTCCGGCGCATCATCAGGGGTCGGATGCGCCGGCGGAGCTTCTGGAGCAGGTCGGGTGCCTCGCCCGTGGCGATGGGCTTGACGTAGTCGTCGGCGAAGCGGACGCTGCTGCCGAGCAGTCCGGGCGCCACCACGTGCAGCAAGGACCACAGGTCGGTCAGGCTGTTCTCGAGCGGCGTGCCGGTGATGGCGAGCTTGAAGGGCACGTCGAGGTCGACCGCGCACCGGTGGGCCTGCGAGGCACGGTTCTTGACGAACTGTGCTTCGTCGAGGATCAGCCCCGCCCACCCTTCGGCCTGGTAGGCGGCGAAGTCGAGTCGGAAGAGAGCGTAGGAGGTGACGACGACGTCGGCACCCCGGGCGAGGTCAAGCACCGAACCGCGTCCGCCCTTGGCCTGCGTGGCGGTCACGGCGCGGACGGTCAGCCCCGGGGTGAAGCGGGCGGCCTCGGCCACCCAGTTCGACACGACCGACGTCGGGGCCACGACGAGGAAGGGCGCGGGAGGAGCGCCGGGACCGTCGGCCGCGGCCTCGGCCGGGGCCGCCTCGGCCGTGGCCGCTGCCGGGTCCGTGGCCG
>NZ_JACYNS010000051.1:0-18535 GCF_014839405.1 Frigoribacterium sp. CFBP 13605
TTTCGACCGCGACGCCCGCCCGGCCCGCAGCTTCGACCGCAGCGACCGCCCGGCGCGCGACGACCGCGCGCCCCGCAGCTTCGACCGCACCGACCGCCCCGACCGCCCGGCACGCGTCGGCGACCGCTCGAGCGACTTCTACCCCAAGCGCGACGCGGCGACCCACTACTCGCCCGAGGACGACGTCAAGCTCGAGAAGCTCAAGGCCGAGGTCGTCACCGCGGCCGACGTCGAGGGCGTGAGCTTCGGCGACCTGGGCCTCGGCGACAACATCGAGCGTCAGCTGGCCTCGATGGGTGCCGCGGCTCCGTTCGCGATCCAGGCCGCGACGATCCCCGACGTGCTCGCCGGTCGTGACGTGCTCGGCCGTGGCCGCACGGGCTCGGGCAAGACCATCGCCTTCGGCGCCCCGCTGGTCGAGAAGCTGATGGAGAACAACGGCGCGAAGAACCGCAAGATGGGCCGCAAGCCCCGCGCCCTGATCCTCGCCCCGACCCGTGAGCTCGCCATGCAGATCGACCGCACCGTGCAGCCCATCGCCCGCTCGGTCGGCCTGTTCACCACGCAGGTCTACGGCGGCGTGCCCCAGCAGCGCCAGGTCGGTGCCCTCAACCGCGGCGTCGACATCGTGATCGGCACCCCCGGCCGCATCGAGGACCTCATCGACCAGGGTCGTCTCGACCTGAGCGAGGTCGTCGTGACCGTGCTCGACGAGGCCGACCACATGTGCGACCTCGGGTTCCTCGAGCCGGTGCAGCGCATCATCCGCGAGACCGCGACGGTCCGCCCCGACGGCGCCCGCGCCCAGAAGCTGCTCTTCAGCGCGACGCTCGACAAGGGCGTGGCGAAGCTCGTCGACGAGTTCCTGGTCGACCCGGCCGTCCACGAGGTCGCCGGCGAGGACCAGGCCAGCGCCACGATCGACCACCGCGTGCTCCTGATCGAGCAGCGCGACAAGACCGCGGTCATCGAGCAGCTCGCCTCGGGCGGCGGCAAGACCCTGGTCTTCGCCCGCACCCGCGCCTTCGCCGAGCAGCTCGCCGACCAGCTCGAGGACGCCGGCATCCGCTCGACGAGCCTGCACGGCGACCTGAACCAGGCCCGCCGCACGCGCAACCTCCAGCTGCTCACGAGCGGCAAGGTCAACGTGCTCGTCGCGACCGACGTCGCCGCCCGTGGCATCCACGTCGACGACATCGAGCTCGTCGTCCAGGCCGACATGCCCGACGAGTACAAGACCTACATGCACCGCTCGGGCCGCACCGGCCGCGCGGGCAAGGAGGGCACCGTCGTCACGCTCATCACGCGTCAGCGCCGCCGTCGCATGGAAGAGCTGCTCGACCGCGCCGAGATCGACGCCGAGATGATCGAGGCCCGCTCCGGCGACCGCCTGATCGACGAGCTCGCGGGAGTGCAGGCGTAGCGAGCCCTCCCCGGAGGCTCACACCGCGCCTCCTGCTCTCGGACCCCGTTCCGGACGACGGACCCCGCATCGCGTGGGTCGATCGTTCGGAACGGGGTTCTTCGTCGTGCGGACGCCGTGCGAGGCGGACGAGCCGAGGAGGCGCGCCGCCGGCCCGCGGCGGACGTCCCGTGGACGGGGGCGCGGCGGGCAGGCCGCACGCCCCCTAGTCTCTCGATGTGCCCCCGACCCGCGACCGCCCCGGCCTGCTGCGCGTGCGCCTGGGGAACCGGAGGCGCTGGCACGTCGTCGACCCGTCGCTCGACGCGGCGGCGGCCGATGCGGCGGTGGCCGAGCTGCGGCGGCGGAACTCCGGGACGTACGTCGGGCCGGTGCGGAGGGTGGTGCGGTACGCGCCGCTGCTCGCGTTCGTGCTGGTGGTCGTGGCGGGTGGCGCGGGCATCGACGACGTGGTCGATGCGTTGCAGCTGACCGAGGCGCTGGCGGAGGGGACCGTCAACCTCGTCGGCGGGATCGTCCTGTTCGGCGCCGCTGGTCTCGCCGCGAGGGGGGTGTGGGCGGTGACGACTCCCGACCTGCCGGTACCGGTCACGGCGCCCGGCATCGTCGAGGTGGACGACGACGTACTCGGGTGGGTCACCGACGAGACGCTCGCCTCGGACGTGTGGCGACTGAACGAGGCCGTGTCGTTGTACACGGAACTCGTCGAGGCCTCGTGGACGGTCGAGGAACTCCTCCACGGGTACGTCGACGTGGACGGCGACGGAGCACTGGAATTCGTGGGCGACCCGGGACCTCAGCTCGAGTTACCACTCGACCGCCGCACGGACGCCCGGCCGCTCGTCGCCCTCAGCTCGGCGATCGGCGACGCCGCCGAGGCGCTCCGCGTCGTCGCGGGACCGCTGGGGTTCGACCCCGACCCCGTGCTCATGAGGGACGACGCGGCATGACGGCCTTCGTGAGCGTCGCCCGCGCAGGCGACGAGACCCATTACCTCGTCACCGATCCGTCCGTCCCTCTCGACGCCGCCTTGGAGGTCGTGCGTCGCCGGACCTTCGTCTCGAACGGTTCGGCGGGCAGGCGCGTGGCCTCTTGGGCAGGCGTGACGCTCGGGGTGGCCGTCGCCTGGTGGCTCGCCTGGGACGTGGCGGGCTTGCGGGAACCACCGTCGTTCGTCGTGCCCGTGGCCGCCGGAGCATCCGCGGGCGCGGCGACGTCGGCGGGTCTCCGTGCCCTCGCCCGCTGGATCGGCGGGCTCGGGACGCGCGGACGGGTGCGTGCCGGGCATCGCTCACGAGCAGAGACGCCCGGCGTCCTCGAGTACGTGCCCGTCGAGGTGCGGCAGTGGGCGGATGCCGGGCACGCCCCCGTGGCGGACGTCGTGGACCTCGCGAGAGCCTGCGTGGCCACGCGATCCGCGCTCACGTCGATCGAGTTGTGGCGCGAGGCGACGTCCGACGGCAGCTGGCCACACGCGGACGCCGTCGTCGGTCCGGTGCTCGCCGCCGAGTACGAGGCGCGCCGGGCCGAGCTCGACGAACTGGCCGCGCGGCTCGGATTCACGGTGCCGACCGACTTCCCGTCGTCCCTCGAGGACTGAACCCGCGCCTCCTGCGTTGGTGAGACCCCGGAAAGTCGTCGAGACACCCGCGCGCGCAAGAGGGTCTCGGCGGATGGCTGGCATTCGGTGGGGCGGCCGGCAGGCGGGCGGCTAGCGGCGGTCGAGCAGGCCGCGCACGTAGGAGGCCTGGCCGAGGTGTTGCACGCAGTCGTTCAGGATGCTGACGAGACGGGCGCCGGCCGTGACCGGAGGGTCCCAGGCCTCGTCGACCACGTCGTCGTACGAGGCGCCGTCGAGGTCGTCGAGGTAGCCGCGCGTCCGCAGCGTCACGGCCTCGAGGTAGCCGATCAACAGCTCGGCGTCGACCCGCACCGCGGCCACGTCGGCCGGGGACATGCCGTAGCCCATCTCGGCGGGCGAGAACGGCAGCGCGAACGACTCGGCCCAGCCGTCGGCCGTCCAGACCTGCTCCGACGCGGCGAGGTCGGCGATCTGGACGTCCTGCCCCCGCGCGGTGTGCCAGACGAGCCAGGCGATCGTGTTCGCCTCGTCGTCGGGGCGCCAGGCGAGGTCGTCGACCGAGAGGTCGGCGACCGCCCGCACGGCGATGGCGGGGAGGCGCGAGAAGGCTTCGACGAGGACGTCCGAGGGGGTCATCGACCCACCCTACGACCGGCCGCGCGCGCCCGTGCGGGTCACCAGGACCATCCGGACGACACCGAACCACCGACGTGGCGTCGAACCACCGGAGTGCGTGGTTCGACGCCACATCGGTGGTTCGACCCGGCGGTGGCGGTGGCGGTGGCGGCGGTGGCGGCGGGGGCGGCGGTGGTCGCTCAGCCGACGGCGTCGTCGCCGGCCGCCGCGCGCGTCAACGAGTCGCCGATCGCGCGCATCGCCGCCGCGAGGAAGTCGAGGTGGTTCGGGTCGACCGCGTCGCGGAACGCCCGGCGGTAGAAGTCGTGGATCTGGTCGATCGCCTCGCGCCCGGCCGGGGCCAGTTCGAGCAGCACGCTCCGCCGGTCGGAGGGGTGCGGCTGGCGCGAGATGTACCCGCCGCTCTCGAGCCGGTCGACCAGGCTGGTCGTCGCCCCGGTCGACAGCTCGAGGAACTCGGCGGCGCGCTTCGGGGTCGTGTCGTGGTCGGTGGCGATGAAGGTCAGGCAGCGGAGGTCGGTGGTGCCCATGCCGAAGTGGTCGGCGACGACCTTCTGCACGCGCTCGCCCTGTCGCTGCAGCGACGCGTACGCCGAGAGCACGAGGGTCACGTCGAACTGGCCCTCGTCGTCGAGGGGCGGAGGGGAGCCGGCGGGCGGCTGAGGGGAGACGTCGGACATGGTGGGCTCTCTGCTGGCGGGACGGCGACGCGAGGACGGAGCGAAGACGAGGAGGCGCGGCGACGGACGCCACGGAGGCCACGATACCTCGCCGAGTGAGTTGTTCGAGCTTCGAATCACCCGCCTCCGTGCAGTGAATGCCCAGCGCCCGGTCGTTGCCTTCCCCTTGTCGGGCGAGTATCTTCAAACCCAAGCAACTCGACGGCGGTATCGTCGCTCGAGCAGCTCGACCGCCGCCGATGGTTCTCCCCCTGTGATCGGCGGCGGCCCGCACGGCCCGTGGCCCTGCGCGGATCGGGTGGTGGTCGACCGTGAATCGACCGCCACCTCCCAGGGGCGGAGGCGGCCCGACCGCCCCCGCCCCGGGGCGCCGCCCCTACCTCGCGATCGGGTTCGCCAGCGTCCCGGCGAAGATCAGCGACGACGACTGCGCCGCGAGGTCGACCATCTGGCGCGTGTCGCGCAGCTGCAGCCGGTTGAGGCAGGAGTGGTCGAAGCGCGCCGCCCGCAGGTCGACCGACCCCGGCAGGTCGGGGTGCTCGTCGGCGTGCCGGTCGACGCACTCGGCCACGAGCGCCCAGAACCGGGCCGCGGGCAGCACGCCGTCGCCGTCGAGGATGGCGGCCAGGTGTCGGAACACCCCGTCGAACACGTCCGTGAACACCGCCAACGCCTTCTCGCGGTCGTCGACCGGGTGCACGGTCCGCCGCACCGCCTCGGGGACCTCGCGCGGGGCGACGACGACGATCTCCTCGCCGATGTCCTTCATGAACGCGGCCGTCGGCACGCACCCCTCGAGCACGAGGATGACGTTCTCGCCGTGCGGCATGAACGCCAGGTCGTGCGCCCGCAGGCAGTGCACCACCGGTCGGAGGTAGGCGTGCAGGTACGACCGCAGCCAGTCCTCGGCCGAGAGTCCCGAGGCCTTCACGAGGGCCGAGGCGAGTGCGTCGCCGGCGCCGTCGCGGTGCAGCAGCGCCGCCATCGTGGCGAGCCGCTCACCCGGGCCGACCAGCGGCACCGGGCTCTCGCGCCAGAGCGCGGCGATCATCTTCCGGTGCGGCGACGACGTCGTCGTCCGGTGGTAGGCGTCACCGGTGTAGCCGACGGAGGCGCGCTCCCGCAGGACCCGGAACCGCGCCTCCTGCAGGGTCGCGTCGGTGTGCACGAGGTCGTGCACCCAGTCGTTGATCGCGGGCGTCGGCCTCATGTAGGCCGGCGAGAGGCCGCGGACGAAGCCCATGTTCTGGATCGCCAGCGCCGTCTTGACGTAGTGCCGGTCGGGCCGGCTGCGGTTCGCGAAGGTGCGGATCGACTGCTGCGCCTGGTACGTGTCGTCGCCCTCGCCGAGCAGCACGAGGTCACGCCGGGCGACGTCGGGGGCGAACGAGATCGAGACGCGGTGCTGCCACTGCCACGGGTGCACCGGCAGGTAGTGGAACCCGGCCGGGTCGAGGCCCTTCGCGGCGAGGGTCGCGTCGAACCGGGCGACGCTCTCGGGGCCCAGCTCGGCCTGCCACAGCGTCCTCTCGTCGAGTCCGGCGCCGAGTGCGAGGTGTGTCACCGACCGACGCGCCGCCAACCAGACCAGCCGGACGGGAGCCGCGGCCTCGGGGGAGAAGGCGTGGAACTCGTCGAGTCCGAGGCCGATGCGCCCGGCGTTCGCGACGAAGCCCGGGTGCCCCTCGGTCATCGCCGCCTCGACCGTCTGGAAGTCCGCGGTGGTCAACCGCTCGGCGGTCGGGCCGCCCCGGTGACGTTTGTAGGCGGCGCTCGCCAGGGTCGACGAGACCTCCTCGAGGTAGGTGGCGAGCAGCGACTCGGGGATGCCGAGCAGGTCGTCGAGCTCGACGACCAACGCGAGGGCGTCGAGGGGCTCGGGGCGGTCGTCGATCGTGCGGGTGACCGTCGTGTCGTCGATCGCCCAGTGCTCGAGGGCCAGCCGGCGGGCCGTGAACCGGTAGTCGATCCGGTGGCCGTCGTGGTCGAGGGCGACCCGCCAGGGGCCGTCCCTCGTGGCGGCGTCGTCGTCGTCGTCGACTGCGGGGGCGGTCGCGGCGGCGTCGTCGGCCACCGGGGCGATCAGCCGCTCATGGGCGAACTCGCTCAGCGCCTTGGTCACCAGGTGCCGATGAGCCCAGTCCACGGGGCCGGGGGCGAGGTGCGCCGCCGCCCGGTCGTGTCGCGTCAGGACCGAGAGCCGAGCCGTCTTGTCGGGTAGCTCGACGTCGCCGAGTGCCCGGAACCCCACCTCGTCGTTCTTCGCCGCGATGCGGTCGTTGGTCACGTCGGGCTCGACGACGATGCGCCTCGCCCGCTCGATCTCGAAGACGAAGTCGACGACGCTCGCCATGACGGCGCTGGTCAGGCCGTGCACCCGCTGCCCGCGCGGGGGAGCGACGAGCAGGTGCATGCCCACGTCTCCGGGCTCGGCGTCGTGCACCTCGGTCAGCAGCACCTCGGCCGGGTCGTAGGTCTCGACGAAGAACGTCGGCTCGCCGTCGACCCGCCCGAGCCAGGCCTGCTGGTGCGGGTCGGCGTCGATCGCGGCCAGGTAGGCGCGCACCTCGTCGGTGCTCAGGCCCGCCATCTGCCAGGCGGCCGATGCCGGGTGCGCCAACCACCGGCGGAGGCAGACGGCGTAGGGGTCCGCGGCGAACGGCTCGATCGTGACGAGCCCGCAGGAGGCGCGGCGCGAGAACGCCACGCCCGTCGCCCCCTCGTCGGTGCGGGACGGTACTGCGGGCGCCGCGGGTGCCGTGGGCGCCGCGGGCGCCGCGGGGGAGGCCTCGGGCGCGAGCGCCTCGGTGTCGTGGGTGGTGCTCATCGGGTGACCCGCGCCTCCTCGGTCGGCGTCGGTGTCGCTGTCGCGGTCGATGTCGGCCCGTCGGGCCGGCCGAAGGTCTGGAAGGCGATGCGGCGCTCGATCGGGTAGGCCTCGCGGCCGGTGATCGAGGCGATGATGCTCGAGTTGCGCCAGGCGCCGAAGCCGAGGTCGGGGGCGGTGAGGCCGTGGGTGTGCTCCTCGGCGTTCTGGACGAACAGCCGTCCCCGGCCCCCGTCGATCGAGTAGTCCCGGGCCACGGCGAGGCGGCCGAGGTCGTCGCGGTCGACCCGGTCGCCGAGGGCGTCGAGGAACGACGGCAGTCGTGCGGCGTAGCCCGTCGCGACGACGAGCGCGTCCGTGCGGCGGGTGGTCGTCGTGCCGAGCTGCGCGTGCCGGACCGTGATCTCGAGCTGCTCATCGGCGTCGATCCACCGGGCGTCGACCAGCTCGGTCTCGGTCAGCAGGGTCGAGTCGACCGGCCCGTCGACGCTCAGCCGGTAGAGCGTGTCGTACACGTCGTCGACGAGGTCGCCGCTGATGCCCTTGTAGAGGCTGCGCTGTTCGCGGCCGAGGCGGTCGCGGGTCTCGCGCGGCAGCGAGTGGAAGTGGTCGGTGTACTCCGGGCTCGTGAGCTCGAGCGTGAGCTTCGTGTACTCCATCGGGAAGAACCGCGGCGAACGGGTGACCCAGTCGAGCCGGTGCCCCGGTCGGTCGCCGACGCGGGTCGTGTCGAGCAGGTCGCGGTAGATCTCGGCGGCCGACTGCCCGCTGCCGACGATCGTCACCGAGTCGGCGGCGCGCAGGCGGTCGCGGGCCGTCAGGTAGTCGGCGCTGTGCACGACCCGGCCGTGGGCGTCGCCCCGGCCGTGGGCGTCGCCCCGGTCGGCGAGGCGCTGCAGCGGCTCGGGGAGGCGCGGCTCGGTTCCCACCCCCAGCACGACGTGTCGGGCGTGCCAGGTCTCGACGGCCTGGTCGGCAGCACGTCGCGAGGTCAGGACGTACGTCCCGTCGGGCTGTTCGTCGACGCTCGTGACGCGTCGACCCCACCGCAGGGTGTCGAGCTGGGCGGCGACCCAGCGGCAGTAGGCGTCGTACTCCGCGCGGAGCGGGGAGAACTCCTCGCGGATGTAGAACGGGTAGAGCCGCCCGGTCGCCTTCAGCCAGTTCAGGAAGCCGAAGCGCGAGGTCGGGTCGGCCATCGTCACGAGGTCGGCCAGGAACGGCACCTGGATCGTGGCGCCCTCGATCATCATGCCGGGGTGCCAGGCGAAGCCGTCGTTCTCGTCGAGGAACACCGCGTCGACGTCGTCGAGCGGGTCGGTCAGGGCGGCCAGTCCGAGGTTGAACGGGCCGAGGCCGATGCCGACCAGGTCGTGGAGGCGCGGGGCGTCGCGCGGGGTGGCGGCGGCTGCGGCCGCCGTGGTGGCGGCGGTCATCGGGCGACCTCCGTCCCGGCGGCGACGAGGGCGGGGGCGTCGCTCTCGAGCAGGGCCCACGAGGAGGCGCGGACCAGCTCGAGCACGCCCCTCACGTCGTCGAGACCCGCGTCCGGGTTGAGCAGCGTGAGCTTGAGGCAGGGACGCCCGTCGACCACGGTCTTCGCGACGATCGCCCTGCCGGACTCGAAGAGCACGCGTCGGACGAGCGGGACGAGCCGGTCGGCGGTGGCGTCGTCGACGCCGGCCGGCTGCCAGCGGAACAGCGCCGTGCTGAGCTGGGTCTCGGCGAGCAGCACGAACTCGTCGTCGCCCCGCAGCAGGTCGTGGGCCCCGGCCGCCAGGTCGATCACCCGGTCGACCAGCTCGCCGACGCCGTCGGCGCCGAGGGCGCGGAGCGTCGCCCAGAGCTTGAGCGCGTCGAACCGTCGGGTGGTCTGGAGCGACTTGGAGACCTGGTTCGGTTCGGGGTCGGTGAGCGGGTTGAGGTAGTCGGCGTGCCAGGCGACCGGGTCGAGGTCGCGCCCGTCGCGCACGATGAGGGCGCTCGACGACACCGGCTGGAAGAACGTCTTGTGGAAGTCGACCGTGACCGACCGGGCGTGCTCGATGCCGTCGAGCAGGTGCCGACGCGTCGGCGACACGAGCAGGCCACCGCCGTACGCCGCGTCGACGTGCAGCCACACGCCCGTGCGGTCGCAGACCTCGGCGACGGCGGCGAGCGGATCGAGGCAGCCGCGGTCGGTCGTGCCGGCGGTCGCGACGACGGCGACCGGCAGGTGTCCGGCCTGCACGAGGGCGTCCAGGGTGACCGCGAGGGCCTCGGGTCGCATCCGACCGGCGTCGTCGGTGGGGACGGTCACGACGGCGTCCTCGCCGAGGCCGAGCAGCCGGGCCGACTTCTTCACGCTGAAGTGGCTCTCGGCGGTGGCGACCACGACCATGCGGCCGAGCAGGTCGTGCAGTGCCGTGGCGCGCGGGACGGGTCGGTGGCCGGGGGCGGCGGTGTCCCGCAGCCGCGCCTCCTCGTCCCTCGCGTCGGCGCGGGCGCGCGCCGTGGCGTGCTCGCGGGCGAGCAGCAGGGCGTGCAGGTTCGACTGCGTGCCGCCCGAGGTGAAGACGCCGTCGCGGGTGGCGGGGTCGAAGCCGATGCGCTCGGCGGTCCAGTCGACGAGGCGACGCTCGATCAGGGTGCCGACGGCCGACTGGTCGTAGGTGTCCACCGAGGGGTTGACGGCGGCGAGCACGGCCTCGGCGGCGACCGCCGGGAGGGCGACCGGGCAGTTGAGGTGCGACTGGTAGGCGGGGTCGTGGAACCAGACGGCGTTCGCCGTGAAGAGTTCGTCGACCTCGCGCAGGGCGTCGTCGAGGCCGGTGCCCGGGGCATCCAGGTCGACGGCGTCGACGAGGTGTTGCAGGTGCGCACGGCTCTCGCCCGAGAAGGGTTGGCGCGTCGTGCGGAAGCGGTCGGCGATCCGGGCGACGGCGGCGCCGGTGAGGCGCTCGTACTCGTCGGCGGTCGAGGTGGTCAGCAGTGCGGACGCGTGGCGTTCGGACACGGGTCTCCTTCGGATCGTGGAGCGGTGGGGCAGGGCGCGGTGTCGCGCGTCGTGCGGGTGGTGCGGGTCGTGCGGGTGGCTCGACGTCGGCGTGCCCGTCTGAGGCGTGGTCGTCGACGTCGGATGCGACCCGCGGTTCGTTAGGTTAGCCTTACCTTATGTCGACCCGCCGTCCGCCCGTCAAGCCCGCCGACCCCCGAGTGCACCGGCTCGAGGTGCTGCGTTCCGAGCGCGTCTCGCCGAGCTTCCAGCGCGTCACCGTCGTCGGCGACGACCTGCACGAGTTCGGCGGCATGGGGTTCGACCAGTGGTTCCGGCTGTTCTTGCCGATGCCCGGCAGCGACTCGTTGAGGCTGCCCCGGGCGACCACGTCGCTCTGGTACGCGCAGTACCTGGCGATCCCCGAGGCAGAGCGGCCGCACTGCGCGAACTACACGGTGCGCGAGTTCCGGCCGGCGGGTCCGGCGGGTGCCGGTGCGGGGGCGGCCGGCGCGGGTGCCGGTCCGGCCGGCGCGGGTGCCGGTGCGTCCGGTGCGGGTGGGGCCTCGCGCGCCGAGCTCGACATCGACTTCGTGCTGCACCGCGGCGGGTCCGGCGAACTCGAAGGAGGCGCGGCGATCTGGGCCTGCGCCGCCCGCCCCGGCGACGCCCTCGGCCTGCTCGACCAGGGCGTGCTCTTCAACGCCCCCGACGACGCGACCGAGATCCACCTGGTCGCCGACGAGACCGGGTTGCCGGGGACGGAGGGCATCGTGCGGTCGCTGCACCGCGCCTCCGTGGGGTCGGTGATCCAGGAGGTGCCGACCCGGGCCGACGTGCGTCCGCTCGACGCGCCCGACGGCGTCGAGGTGACGTGGGTGGTGCGGGACGAGCTCGACGCCCGGGCGCTCGGCGCCCTGGGGTCCGGCAGCCGGCCGCTCGGCGGCGACGACGACGTAGACGGTCGGGGTGCCGGGGGTGCCGAGGGTGCCGGGGGTGTCGCGCCCGGGGAGGGGGCGCTCGCCGCGCTGCTGGCCCGGTCGGCGGCCGACCCGGGGGCCTACGCCTACGTCGTGGGTGAGTCCGCGCTGGCGACCAGCGGACGGCGGCACCTGCACGCGGCAGGGCTGCCGAAGAACCGCATCACGTTCTCGGGGTACTGGAAGCGCTGAGTCCGGGACCCGCCACCGAGGTCGCACCACCGTCGCGTCGGGGAACCACCTTCTCGCGTGGTTCGACGACGCGACGGTGGTGCGACGTGGTCGTGGTCGCGGACGAGGGCGCTCGAGGGCGAGCCGGTCACGAGGCCTCGGTCACCAGTCGCGGTCACCAGCACCGGTCACCAGGCCGCGGGCAGCGGGTCGCCGGCCGCGGGCGGGTGCTCGACGAGGGCGACGGCGTCGTCGCGGTCGACGTGGCCGGGGAAGTTGTACCGCGCGAACCGCCCGGTCGGGTCGTGGATCGAGGTCGGCATGGCGACGGAGGTGCGGCGCAGCGCCTCCGCCAACACGGCGGTCGAGGTCGGGTCGAGGGTCGCGTCCTTCCGGTCGCGCAGGATGAAGTCGACCCGCGCCTCCTTGGCGGTCAGGCGGAGCACGAGCACGCGGCCGCCGTTGCCGAGCGGGGCCGTCGTCAGGACGGCACGGTCGACCCTGGCCAGGGGGACGGGGCGGCGGGTGCCGGCGCGCAGCTGCCCGGAGTCGAGGTCGATCCAGGGCTGCGGGGCCCGGGCGTTCCGGATCACCGTGATCAGCGCGAAGATCCCGACCGTCACCCCGACGGCCACCAACAGGGCGAGATCCCACCGGAAGCTGATCTCGGCGATGCGGAAGACGAACTGGACTGCCTGGATCACCGCGAAGAAGGCGAACGCGGTCGTCGCCCCGACCCACGTCGACCACCAGCGGCGCTCGCCGACGCGCACCCAGCCGTGCGGGAGCTCGGCGGGTGCCGGTTCGGCGGGTGCCGGGTCGTCGGGAGGCGCGGGCGCGTCGTCGGGATCGCTCACCTCGCCGACGCTAGCGCGTCCCGGGGGCGCGAGTCGCACCCTCCACTGAACGTCGCACCGCGAACATCGGCGGTGCGACGTTCAGCGGACGGTGCGATGCGAATCCCCGCGCGGCGCGGCGCGGGAGAGCCGAGGAGGCGCGGGTCAGCCCCGCAGGACGCGCACCTCCCAGGGCGCGAGCGTCAGCCCGCCCCCGCCGGGCACGTTGCCGATCACGACCTGCGGCACGGACCGGCGCCGCAGCGCCGGGTGGAGCGCCGGGTCGAGCTCGTACGCCTCGCCCGACCAGTTCGCCAGCACGAGCAGCTGCTCGTCGCCGAGCGTGCGGGTGAACGCGTAGAGCCGCTCGTCGTCCGGAGCGAGCAGCTCGAACGACCCGAGCGCCACCACGGGCGACTCGTGCCGCAGCGCGATCAACCGCCGGTAGTGCTCGAACACCGAGCGGTCACCCGCCGCGCGGTCGGCGTCGACGTTCACGGCGTCGTGGTTCGCGACCACCTCGATCCACGGGGTGCCGGTGCTGAAGCCCGCCGCCGCGCCTCCTGACCACTGCACGGGGGTGCGCGCGTTGTCGCGGCTGCGGAAGCGCAACGCCTCGAGCAGGTACTCGGGGTCGGCCCCCGCCGCGACCGACTCGTCGAACCAGTTGATCGACTCGATGTCGCGGTACTGCTCGACCGCGGTGAACCCGGCGTTCGTCATGCCGATCTCGTCGCCCTGGTAGACGTACGGCGTGCCCCGGTGCAGGTGCAGCACGGTGGCGAGCAGCGTCGCGGACTCGAACCGGTACCGGCCGTCGTCGCCGAAGCGCGAGACCGACCGCGGCTGGTCGTGGTTGCCGAGGTAGAGGCTGTTCCAGCCCTGGTCGGCGAGGCCCTCCTGCCACCGCGACAGCGAGCGCTTGAGCGCCACGAGGTCGAACGGGAGGTTGTCGAACTTCGAGGCCGGTCCGTGGTCGAGGCCGACGTGCTCGAACTGGAACACCATGTCGAGCTCGTGCCGGTCGGCGGCCGTGAACAGCCGGGCGTCGTCGACCGTCACCCCCGGCATCTCGCCCACCGTGATCAGCTCGCGGCCGGTGCGGTCGGCGAAGACTTCGCGGTGCATCTCGCGCAGGTGGTCGTGGATCTGCCCGCCCATGACGAAGTGCGAGGCTCCGGGCGCCAGCGACGAGGGCTCCTTCGCGATGTGGTTGATGACGTCCATGCGGAACCCGTCGACGCCCCGGTCGAGCCAGCGGTTCATCATGTCGTAGACGGCCCGGCGCAGGTCGGGGTCCTCCCAGTTGAGGTCGGGCTGCTTCGACGCGAACATGTGCAGGTAGTACTGGCCGGTGGGCTCGTCGAGGGTCCAGGCCGGGCCGCTGAAGGCGCTGCGCCAGGCGGTCGGGTGGGTGCCGGCCCCGGGCGTGCCCGCGGCGTCGGTCCCCTCGCCCGACGGCAGCGGGTCGCGCCAGAGGTACCAGTCGCGCTTCGGGGAGTCGCGCGACGACCGGGCTTCGACGAACCACGGGTGCTCGTCGCTCGTGTGGTTGACGACGAGGTCCATGACCAGCTTCATGCCGAGCGCGTGCACCTCGTCCATCAGGGCGTCGAACTCGGCGAGCGTGCCGAACAGCGGGTCGACGTCGTCGTAGTCGCTGATGTCGTACCCGTTGTCGGCCTGGGGCGAGCGGTAGATCGGCGAGAGCCAGATCACGTCGACCCCGAGGTCGTGCAGGTGGCCGAGCCGCTGCCGGATGCCGCCGAGGTCGCCCACCCCGTCGCCGTTCGAGTCGGCGAAGCTGCGCGGGTAGATCTGGTAGACCGTCGCGGTCGTCCACCAGGCGGGAGGGGTGGTGACGGGCGGGGCGTCGTGCGCCGCGCCTCCGGCGGTCGTGGGGGTGGTGTCGTTCGTCGTCGAGTCGCTCACGCGCCCAGCCTGTCACGGCCGGCCTCGGCCGCGCCGCGGCACCGAGACCCCAGGGGCATCGGGGGCTCAGGAGGCGCGGGGGCTCAGGAGGCGCGGGGACGGAGGCGGGGAGGCGCGGGTGCGGGGTCAGGGCGCGGCGCGGCCGAGCTCGCGCTCGAGCAGCTCGAGGTCGATCTTGACGTGCTCGCGGGCGATGGCCGCGGCGTCCGCCGCACGCCCGTCGCAGATCGCGGCGACGAGCGCCTCGTGGTCGGCGAGGGCGCGCAGCTCCATCTCGCGCATGCCGTCCGGCCCGCCCCAGAGGTGCGCCGGCGCCGAGATGCTCACGCGGGCCTCGAGGTCGAACAGCACCCCGCGCAGCGTGGCGTTGCCGGCGGCCTCGGCGATCGCGACGTGTAGCGCCTCGTCGGCCTTCTGCGACGCGAGGCCCGACGCGGCGCCGCGGTAGCCCTCGAGCCGGTCGTGCAGCCGGTCGACGTCGTCCGGGGTGCGGTTCTCGGCCGCGGCCTCGGCGACGACGCCGTGCAGTCGGCTGATCGCCTCGCTCGTGTCGCGCAGGTCGGACCAGCGCGCGGCGAGCGTGCGGCGCACGACGTCGGTGCCCGAACCCGGTGCCGGCGCCTGGACGAACGAGCCGCCGCCGCGCCCGCGTTGCGTCACGATCAACCCCTGCTCGACGAGCCGGGCCAGGGCGGCGCGCACGGTCATGCGGCCCACGCGCAGCGAGGCGGCGAGGTCGCGCTCGGCGGGGAGGCGCGAGCCGGGCAGGTACTCGCCGATCGTGATGGCCGTGACGAGGCGGTCGGTGAGCTCGTCGACCCGGGTCGTGGGGGCGAGAGGGGCCCCGAGGGCGCCACCGAGGGCGCCGTCGACCGCGACGTCCGAGCGCGCGCCGCCCGCGCCTCCTCGGCTGTCGTCCTGGCCCATCGCGTCCCCGTCCCGGCTCGCCGACCCGTCCTGCGCGGAGCCGTCGAGGTCTCGTCGTGTTACGAGCAGATTAAGGCATCGCGAAAGGTCTTGTCGCGAGACCTTAGCCGGGTGCATGCTCACCCGCATGTCCACGATCACCACCGGCACCGCCGCCTTCCACGACGCTGAGACCTGGTACCGGGTCACCACGCCCGACGAGCCGCGCGAGGGTGCACTGCCCCTCGTCGTGGTGCACGGCGGCCCGGGGATGGCCCACGACTACCTGCGCAACCTCGAGGCCCTCGCCGACGAGACCGGCCGCACCGTCGTGCACTACGACCAGCTCGGCTGCGGCCGCAGCACCCACCTGCCCGACGCGCCCGTCGACTTCTGGCAACCGAGCCTCTTCGTCTCGGAGTTCGCCAACCTCGTCGCGCACCTCGGCCTCGAGCGGTACCACCTGCTCGGCCAGTCGTGGGGCGGCATGCTCGGGGCCGAGATCGCCGTGACGACACCGGGCGGGTTGGCGAGCCTGGCCATCTGCAACTCGCCCGCGTCCATGCAGCTCTGGGTCGAGGGCGCCGCCGAGCTGCGCGACCAGCTGCCGACCGACACCCAGGAGGCGCTGGCACTCCACGAGGCGGACGGCACGACCACCGACCCCGAGTACCTCGCCGCCACCCAGGCGTTCTACGAGCGGCACGTCTGCCGCGTGGTGCCCATGCCGCAGGACTTCGTCGACAGCGAGGAGCAGATGGAGGCCGAGCCGACGGTCTACCACACGATGAACGGGCCGAACGAGTTCCACGTCATCGGCACGCTGCGCGACTGGACCGTCGTCGACCGCCTGCCGGCGATCACGACGCCGACCCTCGTCGTCGCGGGCGAGTTCGACGAGGCGACGCCCGCCACCTGGCAGCCCTTCGTCGACGGCATCGCCGACGTCCGGTCGCACGTGTTCGCCGGTGCCAGCCACTGCTCGCACCTCGAACAGCCCGAGGAGTTCCGGGCCGTCGTCGCGCCGTTCCTGACGGCGCACGACGAGCTGCGCGACGCCGGGCGCGCCTCCTGACCGGCGCGGGCCGCGCCTCCTGAACCGACGCGGCCCGCGCCTCCCGCGCCTCCCGCACCCCTGACCCGCACCGATCCGCACCGATCCGCGTCCCACCCGCACCCCCGACCCGCATCCGCACCCCCGACCCGCATCCGCACCCGCACCGACCCGATCCCCACCCGAGCGAGAGAGCACACCATGTCCCTGCCCACGAAGGCCGCCTCCGGCGGTGAGCTGAGCAACCAGCAGCAGCTCGAGCAGTACGGCTACAAGCAAGAACTCAAGCGGTCGGTCTCGACCGTCGACCTGCTCATCTACGGCTTGATCTTCATGGTGCCGATCGCGCCCTGGGCGATCTTCGGCACCGTCTACAACGCCTCCTCGGGCATGGTGCCGCTGGTCTACCTGGTGGGCCTCGTCGCGATGATCTTCACCGCGCTCGCCTACGCGCAGATGGCCAAGTCGATCCCGCTCGCCGGGTCGGTCTTCTCGTACGTCGGGCGGGGCATCCACCCCGTGGCCGGGTTCTTCGCCGGCTGGGCCATCCTGCTCGACTACCTGCTCGTGCCGACGCTGCTCTACGTCTTCGCCGCCGAGTCGATGATCGGCATCTTCCCGGGCACCGCACGCTGGATGTGGGCGCTGATCTTCGTCGCCGTCAACACCGCCGTGAACCTGCTCGGCATCAGCTCGATCAAGCTGATGAACCGGGTGTTCCTCGCCATCGAGGTCGTCTTCATCGTGATCTTCGTCATCATCGCGGTGACGGCGCTCAACGGCGGCACGATCCCCGGTGCCGAGTTCACGACCGACCCGATCTGGGACTCCAGCAAGGTCACCGCCCCCCTGATCGCCTCGGCGTTGTCGATCGCCGTGCTGAGCTTCCTCGGCTTCGACGGCATCTCGACCCTCGCGGAGGAGAGCACCGGCAAGCGCGGCGGAGCCGGCAAGGCCATGATCATCGCGCTGTTCATCGTGGCGTTCTGCTTCATCCTGCAGACCTGGCTGGCCAGCGCGCTGGCCGGCGGCCGCGACTCGTTCCCCGAGGGCGAGGCCGGGAACGCCTTCTTCGACCTCGTGCGCGAGGCGTCGAACAGCGGGTGGGCGACGGCGTTCTTCGTCGTCAACGTCTTGGCCGTCGGCATCGCGAACGCCATGGCCGCCCAGGCCGCGACGTCGCGCCTGCTGTTCTCGATGAGCCGCGACGGGCAGCTGCCGGCCTTCCTCTCGAAGATCAACACGCGTCAGGTGCCGCAGGCCGCGATCCTCGTCGTGTCCGCGCTCTCGGCCGTGCTCGTGCTGTTCTTCGTCGGCCAGATCGACGTCATCTCGTCGCTGGTCAACTTCGGGGCGCTGTTCGGCTTCATGCTGCTGCACGTGTCCGTCGTGGTGCACTACGTCGTGAAGAAGAAGTCGCGCAACTGGTTGCTGCACCTCGTCGTGCCCGTGGTCGGGTTCCTGATCATCGGCTACGTGCTGGTCAACGCGGCACCCGAGGCCAAGATCGGCGGGCTCGTCTGGCTGGTGCTCGGCGCGGGCGTGTTCCTCTACTACCGCAGCCGAGGAGGCGCGGCGCCGTCCCTCGGGCAGGGTGCGGACGAGCCGGCGGTCACGTCGGTGCCCGCGGCCGACTCGGAACGGCGCGACGCATGACCGCCGAGGACGCCGCCCGCGACGGGATCGACCACTTCCTCGGCAAGGAGCACGGTCGCCCCGGTTTCACGGCCACGGTGCCGCCGGCCCTGCGCATCGAGCCGGGCACCGGCGAACGCATCGGGTTCGAGACGAGCGACGCGGTCTACGCCGAGCTGCACCGACACCACGACCTCGCGAAGCTGTCCGTGCCGATCAACCCGGTCACCGGGCCGGTCTACGTCGAGGGCGCGAAGCCGGGCGACGCGCTCGCCGTCACGGTGCACGAGATCCGACTCATCGAGCACGGCTGGTCGGTCAGCCTGCCCGGTTCCGGGGCCCTGCAGCACGTCATGGGCGACGAGATGTTCACCCGCCGCGTGCCGATCGACTCCGACGGGGTGCACGTCACCGACCGGCACGTGTTCGAGGCCCGCCCGATGATCGGCTGCATGGGCACGGCGCCCGCCGAGGGCGAGAACTCGACGATCATGCCCGCGTACGCCCAGGGCGGCAACATGGACGTCACCGAGAACACGGTCGGGTCGACGGTCTACCTCCCGGTCATGGTCGAGGGGGCGTACCTGTCGATCGGCGACGTGCACGCGATCATGGCCGAGGGCGAGTCGTCGTTCGTGGCCATCGAGGCCGAGGGCACGGCGGTCGTCTCGATCGACCTGGTGCCCGGTCTCGGCCTGCGGGCGCCGCGCATCGAGACCGACGACGACTGGATCTTCGTCGGCCTCGGCGACCCGGTGCAGGAGAGCATCCGCCGCGGGTACGAGGACGCCTTCTCGTTCCTCGTGGACGACCACGGCTGGTCGCGCGGAGACGCCTACGCCGTGCTCAGCGCCGTGGGGCACTCGAGGCTCGGGGGCCCGACCGGCTCGGTCGCCCCC
>NZ_JACYNS010000052.1:0-18059 GCF_014839405.1 Frigoribacterium sp. CFBP 13605
TGAGCAGCAGGGCCGCGGCGGCGGTCCCGGCGGCGAGCGCGAGACCGCGGCGCGGACGGCGCGGGGCTCGCGACCGAGGGGTCGAGGAGGAGCGGGCAGGGGCAGCGGACACGATTACTCCTTTGTAATCACGGCTGTCTCACGACAGAGCTGGAGCCACCCCCGAACGAGGGCGGCTCACGTCTGGCTCATCGTAGGGTCACAGGCGACTCGAGGGCAATGGGGCCCGTGGGGGCTTGACGCGACCGGCCCACAGCGCGCCGCCTTTCGTGCACGGCACCTCGTCTCGACCGGGTGCGGTGGACGAGATGCGGTGCGGTGACGGACGCGGCGCGGCGGGGCGGCACGCGGCGTCAGGCCGACGCGGCGCCGGGGGTCCGGCCGCTCGCGGCCCGGGCCCGCGCGGTGTCGCTGCGCGGACCGACCGGCACCGACTGGGTCGCCCGGGCCAGCCCCGACGGTGCCATGCCGACGTACATGCTCTCGGCGCGCTCGACCACGAAGGTCTCGTGCCAGATGCCGACGGCCCCCGGGGCCTTGCGTGCCCGACGGTTGAACGCCGTCCAGGCCGGCCGGTGCGCCTGCTGCGGCGAGCTGGCATAGGCGTAGAGCTTCTCGAGCGACGTCCAGTACTGCACGAGCACCGGCCCGCCACGTCCGAGCGTCAGCCTCATGCCCGCGAGCCCGCTCTCGGGATCGCTGAACAACTCGGTGAGCATCGGTCCCATCGCCGCGAACACCGGCCCCCACTGGTCGGGCCGCCACCAGCGGTTGACGGTCATGCCGATCAGGAAGACGACGAGTTCGCCGTCGTGCTCGTGCGTGGTGCGGCCCGGGTTGACTCTCGACATGATGTCTCCTTAGATGGATAGTGGCGCTCTCCAATATTGGAGAGTTGAGCTATCCAATGTCAAGGGGCAGTCCGTGCGCATCTCCCAGCTCGCCGAGACGACCGGGGTGCCGGTCGCCACGATCAAGTACTACCTGCGCGAGGGGCTGCTGCCCGAGGGCGAGCGCACCAGCGCCACGCAGGCCCGGTACGGCGACGACCACGTGCGCCGGCTGCGGCTCGTCCGGGCGTTGCTCGGCGCGGGCGGGCTCAGCGTCGCCGGCGCGCGCGCCGTCCTCGGGCAGCTCGACGGTGAGCACGAGACGGTCGCCGAGGTGCTCGGCGTCGCCCAGTCGGCCGTCACGACGACGGCCCCCGAGGGCGTCGACCTCTCGCGGGCCGAAGCGCTCGTGGCCGGGTGGGGGTGGACGATCGATCCGGGGTCGGCCGACGTGCTCGCGGCCCTCGAGGTCGCGGTCGACGGACTCGAGGCCGCGGGGTTCGAGCTGCCCGACGGGACGCTCGACGGCTACGCGCGGTCGATGGCCGAGGTCGCCGAGGCCGAGATCGCGGGCATCCCGGTCGATTCGGTGGACGCCGCGGTGCAGTACGTCGTGCTCGGCACCGTGTTGGTCGAGCCGCTCCTGCTCGCCCTGCGCCGCCTGGCCCAGCAGGACGCGTCCTGGCGCCGCTTCGGGGCCTGACGCCGCGCCTCCGGCTGGTCGCGTCCGGCTGGTCGCCTCGCTCCGGCGCCCTCAGGAGGCGCGGGTGCGGTCGCGCAGACCGACGAACGACACCAGGGCGCTCACCCCGAGCAGCACGGCGACCACGATCACGACGCGATGGAACCCGCCCACCGTGAGCGCGCCTCCGGCGATGACTCCGAGGAACGCGACCGCGACGAGCCCGGCGACGCGCGAGATGGCGTTGTTGACGGCGGAGGCGATGCCCGACTGGCCGGCCGGGATCTGCGACAGCACCGTCGAGGTGAGAGGAGCCACGGTCACCGACAGGCCGAAGCCGAACAGGACCACGCCGGGCACGACCTGCCACCAGACGTCGATCGGATCGGCGACCAGCAGCATCCAGAGGAACCCGCTCGCCGTGATCAGCGGCCCGACCGTCATGAACGGGCGCGGGCCGTGGGTGGCGGCGAGCGTGCCGAACAGGGTCGAGAACAGCAGCGACACGATCGTCGTCGGCAGGGTGACGAGCCCGGCCAGGGTCGCCGTCAGACCCGCCAGCTCCTGCACCACCAGGGGGATGGTCAGGGTGCCGAGGCTGAGGGCCGCGTAGATGCCGACGGTGGCCAGGTTGCCGACGGTGAAGGTGCGGGTCCGGAACAGCGTCAGCGGCATCATCGGAGCGGGTGAGCGGCGCTCCCACCAGACGAAGGCGGCGAGCGCGGCGAGGCCGACCACGAGCGGCGTGACGACGAACCAGGTGCCGAACCCGACGCGCTGCCCCTCGATGAGCGCGAAGACCGGTCCGGCGAGGCCCACCGCGGCCAGCACGGCGCCCACGACGTCGACCCGCGGGGGAGCACCGTCGCGCCCCCGGTGGGCGTCGCCGGGCAACCGGGTCATCAGCACGAGGGTGAGGACGACGGGCACGACGACGACGGCGAAGACCCAGCGCCAGCCGAGCGTGTCGACGAGCGCGCCCCCGGTCAGCGGACCGATCAGGAACGCGACGCCGGTCCAGGCCGTCCAGCTGCCGATGGCCTTGCCCTGAGCGGGGCCGCTGAAGGTCGAGGTGATGAGGGCGAGGCTGCTCGGCACGAGGAGGGCCGCGGTCACGCCCTGCAGGGCCCGGGCGGCGATCAGCAGGCCCGGGTCGGGGGCGAGGGCGGCGAGCACGCTCGTCACGGCGAAGCCGATCAGGCCCGCGCGCAGCACCCGCACCCGGCCGAACGTGTCGCTGAGCGAGCCGGCCACGAGCATGAGCGACCCGAGCGTCAGCAGGTAGGCGTCGACGACCCACTGCTGCAGGGCGAGGCCCGCGCCGTCGTCGGCCGTCGCGCCGCCTCCCGTGCCGGTGCCGAGTTCGCGGGCGATCGCGGGCAGCGCCACGGTGACGATCGAGCCGTCGAGGAACGCCACGAACGAGGCCAGCACGGCGACCACGAGGACGACCCGCCTGCCGCGCAGGGTCGCGGCGTCGCTCGGGGCGGGGGGAGGTGTGCTCATGCTGCACTCAACACCCGACGGGCGCCGATCGATGCCCCGTCGTCCGACGGCCCGGCCTCACCCCTCGCGGACGACGTCGTCCGGCGACTTGTCGGGCCGCCACCCGCGCCAGCTCGGCTGCCGCAGCCGCCCGGTCGAGGTCCACTCGGCGATCGACACCTCGCCCACCCGCGACGGGGTGACCCAGTGGGCGCCGCGGGCGTCCACGGCGGGCACGCCCACCAAGGGGCTGGTCTTCCGCTCGGCCGCGCGCAACGCCGGCAACAGCTCGTCGAGCTCGCGGTCGGTGAACCCCGTGCCGACCCGGCCGACGTAATGCAGCCCGTCCTCGCCCGGCACGCCCATCAGGAGCGAGCCGACGCCGTCGGCCCTCCGGCCGGCACCGGGGCGCCAGCCCGCGATCACGACCTCCTGCGTCTGGTGGTGCTTCATCTTGATCCAGGCGCGGGACCGTCGACCGGCGCTGTAGGTCGCGTCGCGCCGCTTGGCGACCACGCCCTCGAGTCGCAGGCGCTTCGAGGTGGCGACCGCCGCCTCCAGGTCCCCGTCGAACGCCGGGGGCACGTCGACGGCCCCGCCGCTCTCGACGATCCGCTCGAGCACCTCACGCCGGTCGTCGTACTCGTCCTTCACGAGCGAGCGCCCCTCGGCCCGCATGACGTCGAACAGCAGCAGCTTCACCGGCGCGCCCGCGGCGGCTCGCGCCACGTCGCGCGACCGCGTCAACCCCATGCGCGTCTGGAGCAGGCCGAAGTCGGGGCGACCCTTCTCGTCGACGGCCACGATCTCGCCGTCGAGCACCGCGCCTCCTTCGCTGTCGACCCGCTCCGCCAGCACCTGCAGCTCGGGGTAGGCCGGGGTGAGGTCGTTGCCGTTGCGGCTGGTCAGAGTGACCGCGCCGTCGTGGACGACCGCCACGGCGCGGATGCCGTCCCACTTCATCTCGAACGCCCACCCGCCCTCGGACACGTCGTGCGTGTCGCCCGTCGTCGCCAGCATCGGCGCGACCGGGTCGGGTGCCGGGAACTCCTGCTTCCCGTCGCGAGCCGAGGAGGCGCGGCCCGACCGTCCGGGGGAGCCGCCGGTCGCGTGCGCCGTGCGTGAGGGGTTACCGGCGTCGCCTCGCCGATTCGCCCGCGCGCACGGCGGCAACTCCGGAGAACGCGCGTCTTCGGTCGTCTTCCGGGCTCGATGCGGTCGTCCTCCTGAATTGCCGACGGAAGCGCCGTCGTGCGAACCGACGTCGCCCGCGTCGTCCTTCATGCGGTGGATCAGCCAGTTCGACTCCGCCCGCCCACCGCCGTGGCCGGTGTGGATCAGTGCGACGCGTCGGGTGCCGCGCTGCTCGCCGTGCAGCACGACGATCACCTCCTTGCCCTCGCGCCACTTCTCGAGCTCGTACTCGCCGGAGTCCCAGATGGTCACCTCGCCGGCGCCGTACTCGCCCTTGGCGATCGTGCCCTCGAAGGTGCCGTACTCGAGCGGGTGGTCCTCGGTCTGGACGGCCAGGTGGTTCGTGCCCGGGTCGTCGGGCTCGCCCTTCGGCAACGCCCAGCTGACCAGCACGCCGTCGTGCTCGAGGCGGAAGTCCCAGTGCAGCGAGCTGGCGTGGTGCTCCTGGATGACGAAGCTCGTGCCGTCGGTCGAGGCAGGGGCCTCGACGGGCACGGGCTCGGCGGTCTTCGACGCGTCGCGCTTCGAGCGGTAGACCTCGAGGCGGTCGCGCACCTTCTCGGAGGGGTCGTGGTCGGGGGCCTCGGTGTTGCGGAAGTCCTCGCCCAGCTCGCCCGAGGGCACCGGCACGTGCGCCGAGACGTCGGCCAGGGGGTCGCCGCGCCGCTTCAGGCGCGAGAGCACGTCGGTGTACTCGAGCTGCGCCAGGGTCTTCGACGCGAGTTCGCGCCAGGTGCGAGGCATCGCCACGGTCGGCCGGGACCGACCCCGCAGCGAGTACGGGGCGACCGTCGTCTTGTTGCCGTTGTTCTGCGACCAGTCGAGCAGCACCTTGCCCCGGCGGTCGGCCTTGCCCATGGTGCTGAGCACGAGGTCGGGGTGGTCGGCCTCCATCGCACGGGCCAGTTCGTGGGCGACCTCGCCGACCTGGGCACTGGTCTGCCTCCCGTCGAGCCGGGCGTACAGGTGCACGCCCTTGCTGCCGCTCGTCACGGGCATCAGCTCGAGGCCCATGCCCTCGACGATCGGCTTGAGCAGCTGCGCCACGGCGACGCACTCGGCGAGGCCGACGCCTTCGCCCGGGTCGAGGTCGAGCACCAGCCGGTCGGGGTTGCGCTGCGCCCCCTTCGGGCCGAACCGCCACTGCGGCACGTGCACCTCGAGCGCGGCGACCTGCGCCAGCCAGGTGAGCGTCGCGACGTCGTTCACCATCGGGTAGACGTTGGCGTGGTCCTTGTGCTCGAGGGTGTGCCGGGCGACCCAGTCGGGCGCGGAGTCGGGCAGGTTCTTCTCGAAGAACACCTCGCCGTCGACGCCGTTCACCCAGCGCTTGCGGGTGGCCGGCCGACCCTCGACGTGCGGCAGCATCCACTCCGCGACGGCGGCGTAGTAGCCCAGGACGTCGGCCTTGGTCGTGCCGGCGTCCGGGTAGAGGACCTTGTCGAGGTTCGTCAACTGCAACCGGTGCCCGCCGACCTCGACCGTCCCGCCGCGTCCCTTGCCCGCCATCGCGCGCCTCCCTGTCTCGTGTGGTTCTCGTTCTACCCGGCTGTCGGTCCGTGTCGTCGGCGGCGGGTCGGCGCCGACCCGCCGCCGACGACGGGGACCCGCCGGATCGACCACGGCCCGCCTCCCCGCGGGGCGGGACGACGGGCCGTGGCGTCGTCGAGACGACGGAGCCGAGGAGGCGCGGATCAGACCGCGGGCATCGCCCCGGCGATCGTGATGGTCGCGCCCGAGGTGTAGCTCGACTCCGGGCTCACCAGGTGCACGTACGCGGCGGCGAGCTCGGCGGGCTGGCCGGGGCGTCCGAACGGCGCCTGGCCGCCGAACTCCGACACCGTCTCGGCGTCGTCGGAGCCGGGCTGCAGGGGCGTCCAGACCGGGCCGGGGGAGACCTGGTTGACGCGGATGCCCTTGGGCGCGAGCTGCTGCGCGAGGCCCGAGGTGAAGACGCCGATCGCACCCTTGGTGAGCGCGTAGTCGATCTTGTCCGGGCTCGGCTGCGTGCCCTGCACCGAGCCGGTCGTCACGATCGACGAACCGGGCTCGAGGTGCGGGATGGCGGCCTGGGTCAGCCAGAACAGCGAGTAGACGTTGGTCTTGATGGTCGAGTCGATGTCCTCGGTGGTGAGCGTGAGGATGTCGTCGTTGCTCTTCATCCGACCGGCCACCATGACGAGGGTGTCGAGCCCGCCGAACTCGTCGACGGCCTTCTGCACGAGGTCCTTGCAGTACTGCTCGTCCGAGATGTCGCCGGGGACGAGGACGGCCTTGCGCCCCTCGCCCTCGAGCAGGTCGCGCACCTCCTCGGCGTCCTTCTGCTCGCTGGGAAGGTAGCTGAGCACGAGGTCGGCGCCCTCGCGGCTGAGCGCGATCGCGGCGGCGCGACCGATGCCCGAGTCCGCGCCGGTGACGACGCCGCGGAAGCCGGTGAGGCGCTCCTTGCCGACGTAGCTGGTCTCGCCGTGGTCGGGCTTGGGGTCCATCTTCCAGGCCTCGCCCGGCAGCGACTGCTCCTGCTTCGGGAACGGCGGCGCGGGGTAGAGGTCGACCGGGTTCTTCTTGTCGTATTGGCTCATGACGTCCACGGTGCCCTCGCCGCGCCTCCGCCGCTCGGGGGTCTGTACCCCACCGGCGGTCATTCGGAGCGCACGCGGAGAAAGATGAGCGTCATGCGATCGATCTGGAAGGGCGCGATCACGTTCGGGCTCGTCAACGTCCCCGTCAAGTTGTACAGCGCCACCGAGGACCACGACGTGTCCCTGCACCAGGTGCACGACGCCGACGGTGGCCGCATCCGGTACCAGCGGAAGTGCGAGATCTGCGGCAAGGTCGTCGACTACGAGCACATCGACAAGGCGTACGACGACGGCGACCGCACCGTGGTGATCACGGGTGACGACCTGAAGTCGTTGCCTGAGGAGCGCTCGCGCGAGATCGACGTGCTCGAGTTCGTCCCGAGCGACCAGGTCGACCCGATCATGCTGGACCGCAGTTACTTCCTCGAGCCGGACGGCACCTCGCCCAAGGCCTACGTGCTGCTGCGCCGGACCCTCGAGGAGACCGACCGCACGGCCATCGTCCACTTCTCGCTGCGGCAGAAGACCCGGCTCGCGGCCCTGCGCGTCCGCGGCGACGTGCTGATGCTTCAGACCCTGCTCTGGGACGACGAGGTGCGCGAGGCACGGTTCCCGGCGCTCGAGAAGCAGACGCGCGTCAGCGACAAGGAACTCGACATGTCGTCGTCGCTCGTCGACTCGTTGAGCGACGACTTCGAGCCCGCGGACTTCAGCGACGACTACCAGGAACAGTTGCGGCAGCTGATCGACGCGAAGCTGGAGGAAGGCGAGTCGCTCGACACGGACGCCACCTTCGGCGAGAAGCCGGAGGACGACGACGAGGGCGGCGAGGTCATCGACCTGATGGAGGCGCTGCGTCGGTCGGTCGAGAAGAACCGGTCGGGCGGACACCCCAAGCCGACCAAGAAGGCCGCGTCGACGTCGACGACGAAACCCGCCGCGAAGAAGTCGCCTGCGAAGAAGGAGTCCTCGAAGGAGGAGTCCTCGAGGTCGACGTCCGGAGGGGCGGGTTCCGCGGCGAGGAAGAAGCCCGCCTCGTCCGCCTCCGGCAAGAAGGCGGCCCCGAAGAAGAAGGCCGGCTGACCGCGCCGGTCAGTGCTCGCGGAGCGCCTCGATCAGGTCGGCCTTCTTCAGGTCGGAGTAGCCGGTCACGCCGAGTTCCTTCGCGCGTCCCCTGAGTTCCTCCACCGTCCAGTCGTCGTACGACCCGGACTTCCCGCCCTTGGCGGCCACCTTCTTCTCGCTGTTGCCCTTCTGGGCGGCGGCGTTCGAGATGCGCGCGGCTTTCTCCTTCGACGCGCCCTCGTCGCGGAGCGCTTCGTACATGTCGGGCTTCTTCAGCTGCGGGGGAGTCTCGTCCTTCGGCGTCATGCGCCCGACCGTACACTCGGCGCGACGGCTCGTCGCACGCCTCAGGCGCCGAACTGCCAGCCGGTCACGTCGGGGTGGTCCTCGCCGTGTTCGTAGGCGTAGGCCCGGGCCTCCTCGCGTCGTGACTCGAAGTCGGCCACCAGGTCGGGGTGCTCGTCGGCGAGACCTGGCACGCGGTGCAGGACGTCGAGCACCAACCGGTAGCGGTCGATGTCGTTGAGCATGGCCATGTCGAAGGGCGTGGTGGTGGTGCCCTTCTCCTGGAAGCCGCGGACGTGCAGGTTCTCGTGGTTCGTCCGTCGGTAGGTCAGCTGGTGCACGAGCGACGGGTAGCCGTGGAAGTCGAACACGACGGGCGTGGACGTGGTGAAGAGCGCGTCGAAGTCGTCGCTCGTCAGACCGTGCGAGTGCTCGCGCACGTCTTGGAGGCGCATCAGGTCGACCACGTTGACCACTCGGGTGCGCAGCGACGGCAGCACCTGCCGGAGCAGGTCGGCGGCTGCCACCGTCTCGAGGGTCGGGACGTCGCCCGCGCAGGCCAGGACGACGTCGGGGTCGACGCCGTCGACGGGGGCGCCCTCGGTACCGGCCCACTCCCAGATGCCGGCGCCACGGCGGACGTGTTCCTCGGCCTCGGGCAGCGACAGCCAGGCCGGTGACTCCTGCTTGCCGGCGACGATCACGTTGACCGTGTCGGTCGTCCGGAGGGCGTGGTCGGCGACGGCGAGCAGCGTGTTGGCGTCGGGGGCCAGGTAGATGCGCACGAGGTGCGCCTGCTTGTTGACGACGACGTCGAGGAACCCCGGGTCCTGGTGGGAGAACCCGTTGTGGTCCTGCCGCCAGACGTGGGACGACAGCAGGTACGTGAAGGACGAGATGGGCGCGCGCCAGTCGATCTCGTCAGCGCTTTCGAGCCACTTCGCGTGCTGGTTGAACATCGAGTCCACGATGTGCACGAAGGCCTCGTAGGTGTTGAGCAGACCGTGGCGCCCGGTCAGCAGGTAGCCCTCCATGAGTCCCTGCAGCAGGTGCTCGCTCAGCACTTCCATCACGCGGCCGCTGCGGGCCACGTGCTCGTCGTCGGGCCAGATGTCGGCCGCCCACACCCGCTCGGTCACGTCGAACACCGGGTCGAGTCGGTTGGACACCGTCTCGTCGGGCCCGAAGAGACGGAAGGTCGACGGGTTGTCGCGCACGATCTCGGCGAGCCACCGG
This sequence comes from Frigoribacterium sp. CFBP 13605, assembly GCF_014839405.1. Classification (NCBI taxonomy): domain Bacteria; kingdom Bacillati; phylum Actinomycetota; class Actinomycetes; order Micrococcales; family Microbacteriaceae; genus Frigoribacterium; species Frigoribacterium sp. CFBP 13605. Next base: position 9,360 of record NZ_JACYNS010000052.1, read on the forward strand.
CCGAGGACGCGTGTGGCCTCGGCCTGGGTGCGGCGATCGTCGGAGGTCTCGACCGCGTGCGTGCGGTAGTCCGTGAGGGTCAGGTCGCGGCGCACGAGACCGCCGTTGGACGCCGGGACGGCGCTCATGCGCTTGGCGCCCCGGGGCCGCAGCCCGTCGAGCCGGGCCACCGGCCGACCCGTCTCGTCGAACAGCTCGTCGGCACCGTACGACCGCATCCAGTCGTCCAGCTGCGCCCGGTGCCCGTCGTCCTCTCGGACTCCGCTGAGCGGCACCTGGTGGGCACGCCAGGTGCCCTCGATGCGCTCTCCGTCGACGACTTTCGGGCCGGTCCATCCCTTCGGGGTGCGCAGCACGATCATGGGCCACCGCGGGCGTTCGGTGCCGTCGCCGTCGCGGGCTTCGCGCCGCAGTTCGTCGATGCGGTCGAAGGCGTGGTCGAGGGCGGCGGCCATGCGCTCGTGCACCCGCATCGGGTCCTCGCCCTCGAAACCGCCCGCGACGACGAGCGGCTCGTATCCGTAGCCCCGCATCAGCTCGAGCAGTTCGCCCTCGGGGATGCGCGAGAGCACCGTCGGGTTGGCGATCTTGTAGCCGTTGAGGTTGAGGATCGGCAGCACGGCCCCGTCGTGTCGGGCGTCGAGCAGCTTGTTCGCGTGCCAGCTCGTCGCCAATGGCCCGGTCTCGGCCTCGCCGTCGCCGATGACGCAGACGGCCACCAGGTCGGGGTCGTCGAGCACCGCACCGTAGGCGTGGCTCAACGAGTACCCGAGTTCACCGCCCTCGTTGATCGACCCCGGGGTCTCGGGTGCCGCGTGCGACGGGATGCCGCCCGGGAACGAGAACTGCTTGAAGAGCTTCTGCAGTCCCGCCGCGTCTTGCGTCACCTCGGGGAACAGCTCGCTGTAGGTGCCCTCGAGGTACGTGTTGGCGACCATGGCCGGCCCGCCGTGCCCCGGGCCGCAGACGTACAAGAGGTCGCGGTCGTCGCGCCGGATCACGCGGTTGAGGTGCGCGTAGACGAAGCTCAGCGCGGGCGACGTGCCCCAGTGGCCGAGGAGGCGCGGTTTGATGTCGTCGCGCGCGATCGGCCGCGTGAGCAGCGCGTTGTCCATCAGGTAGATCTGCCCGACGGTCAGGTAGTTGGCGGCCCGCCACCACGCGTCGACGAGAGCGAGGTCGTCGGGGGTCGCCGGTGGCATCGGCGTCGAGTGGTCGTTCGTCACTGGCCCTCCATGTCGTCGGTGGTGCCCTCACGGCTCATCTCGTCGATGGTGATCGCCGCGTTGACGAGGGCGAGGTGGCTGAGGCCCTGCGGCACGTTGCCGAGGAACTGCCCGTCGTCGGCGCTGATCATCTCGGTCAGCAGGCCCACGTCGTTCGGCTGCTGCACGAGCTGGTCCATCAGCTCGACCGCTTCGTCCTGACGGCCCACGCACGCCAGGGCGCTGGCGAGCCAGAAGGCGCAGGCCACGAACGTGCCTTCCTCCTGATCGACCTCGCTGTAGCGGAACAGCAGGGGGCCGGCCGAGAGCCCGCGCTGCATCGCGTCGATGGTGCGGGACATGCGCTCGCCGCGGTCGAAACCGCTGGGGGCGTGCAGCAGCACCGACGCGTCGAGCTTCTCGCTGCCCGGGTACATGACGTACGAGCCGATCTTCTCGTTCCAGCCGTGCTCGGCGACCCAGTCCTCGATCAGGTCGCGGTTCTTCCGCCAGAAGACGACGTCTTCAGGGTCGGGGTGCATCTGCCCGACCTCGGTAAGGCGCAGGGCGGCGTCGATGGCCTGCCAGCAGCCCATCTTGCTGCTCACGTAGTGCTGTTCGTCGGGCAGCTCCCACATGCCCGAGTCCTTCTCCTGCCAACGACGGCAGGCGTCGTCGGCGAACCCGGCGAGCAGGTCGCCGGTGGACTCGTCGAGGATGTTGCCGTCCGCGGCGTACTGGCTCATGATCGCCAGGATGTCGGCGTAGGTGCCGAGCTGCAGCTGCTCGCCCGCCGGGTTGCCCTTATAGACCGGGCCGATGCCGCGCCAGCCCTCGGACCCCGTCTCGTGGGTGCCGTCCGGCACCGAGCCGTCGAGGTTGAGGAAGATGTGCATCGTGCGGCCGTTGGCCTTGAGCGCCGAGAGCAACCACGAGACGGCTGCCTGGGTCTCTTCTCGCAGGCCGAAGCGGACGAGCGCGTTCACCGTGTAGGCCAGGTCGCGTACCCAGGCGAAGCGGTAGTCCCAGTTCTTGTCCCCGGTGAAGTTCTCGGGCAGGGCCGCCGTGGCGGCTGCCGCGATCGCGCCGGTGGGGCTGAAGATCAGCAGCTTGAGCGCGAGGGCGCTGCGCTGCACGGCGTCGGACCACGGGCCGTCCCAGTTGAACTCGTCCGACCAGGTCTGCCAGTTGCGGACCGTGCGGTCGATGCCCTGGTCGACCACGTGCGGGTCGGGCAGGTGCAGGGGTTCGTCCTCGACGCCGCAGAGACAGATCAACGAGCGCGACCCCTCGTGGGTGGTGAACTCGCCCCAGAACCGGTGCGGCCCGCCGTGGGCCTCGCCGTCGCCGGGTTCGACCGAGTCGAGGCGGCCGTGCTCGAAGCCGACGAGCGCCAGGTTGATGTCGGCGGCGCGCAGGACCGGCCCGTGCAACGTGTCGACCCGGCGAATCGGGTGCGTGCCGAACGTGTTGCCCGGGATCACCGCCCAGCGCATGGCGACCGACCCCGTCACGCCCTCGATGCGGCGGGCGAGCTCGGCCCAGGGCAGGCGCCCCGCGATGCCGGTGACCAGCGCGTCGGTGATCTGGACGACACCCGTGGAGGTGCGGAAGCGGGTCACGAGGACGTTCGTGTTCTCGACGTACTCGCGCTGCACCTCGAAGTCGTCGTCGACGGGACGCAGCTCGATGCGTCCGCCCTTGCCGGCGTCGACGATGCCGGAGAACACCGGGTCGCTGTCCATGTCGGGCATCGGCAGCCAGTCGATCTGGCCGTCGCGGGCGATGAGGGCGACGGTCCGACCGTCGCCGATCGCCCCGTAGGAGCGCAGCGGCACGTAGCCGTCGTCCCGGGGGTCGGGGCGGTGCCATTCGCCGGCGGCGGCCGTCGTCGCGCCGAAGTGGTCGGCCTGGATGTCGTCGGTGGTCTCGAGGGTGTCCGTCACGCCTCCTACGGTGGCCCAGCGCGCCTCCTCGTGCCCGTCCCTCGCAGTGTTCTGTGTGCCAACAACGGCCTCCGTACCCCTGGGGGCGAGAAAAGGAGCCGGTGGACATGTCGGGCGGGTAGACCGGTCGGATGCCTCTTCCGACCGGAACCACGTCCGAGCCCCGCTTGTTCTTCGACGCGAAGGCCACGCTCGGCGAGAGTCCCGTCTGGGACGTCGACGCCCACGAGCTGGTCTGGACCGACATCACGAACGGCCTCCTGCACCGCACGTCGGCCGACGGCACGAGGGACACGACCGTCGTCGTCGACCCGCCCCTGCCGAGCTTCCAGCGTCGGCGCGGCGGTGGCCTGATCGCGGCCCTCGACGACACCGTCGTCGTCATGCGGGACGACGGGACCGAGCAGCGGACGATCGCGACCGTCGACCACGCCGACGAGCGCCTGCGCCTCAACGAGGGCAAGTGCGACCCGTTCGGCGCCTTCGTCGTCGGTGCGACCGACCCCGAGGGCAGCCCCGTGGCCGGTCTCTACCGCGTGGCCCCGGACGGCACGCTCACGCAGCTCCGCGACGACTTCGCCACGACCAACGGGTTCGAGTGGAACGACGACGGCAGCGAGATCTACCTCACCGACACCGGCGACGACACGATCTACCGAGCCTCGTGGGATGCCGACGGCACCCTGGGCGAGCTCGTCCCGTTCTCGTCCCAGGGCGCCCACGACGGCCTGGCCCGCGACGAGCGGGGAGAGTTCTGGGGTGCCATCTACGGCGAGGGCAAGGTGGTGCACCTGGACGTCGACGGTGGTCTCGTCGACGAGATCACCCTCCCGGTGCCGAACGTCACCGGCATCGGCTTCGGTGGTGACGACCTGCGGACGTTGTTCGTGCTGTCGGCCCGCGAGGGGCTGAGCGACGAACAGCTCGAGGAGTTCCCGCTGAGCGGCGGCATCTTCGCGCTGGACCTCGACCGGGCGGCCCGCCCGCCGTTCCTGTTCGGCTGAGACCGCCGCCCGTGCGGGGGGGCCCCCCGGGGACGCCCGGCCCGTCGCCCCTGCGACGACCCTCTGACGCGACGACGCCCGCCCGGTCAGCCGATCGGGCGGGCGTCGTCGTGCCGACGGCGCGTCCTCAGATGCGCCCCACGAGCTCGTCGCGCGGCACGACGCCCGCCGCGATGACGGTGCGGGCCGCGTCACGCGCCTCCTCGACGTTCCAGAGCAGCACGCCCTCGACCGCGCCGTCGTCGCCCAGGTAGTACGCCACGGCCTCGCCCTCGCCCTTGTCGTCGACGATCGTCTCGAGCGACGCGTCGAGCGTGCCGACGGCCTCGTACGAGAGGTCGAAGACCTTCGAGTAGTAGTACGGCGTGTGGTCGTAGACCTCGTCGGCGCCGGTCATGTTGCGACCGACGACGGGGCCCTGCGACTTCGCGTTGTCGACGTGCTCGACGCGGCGGCGCCCGAGGATCGCGTCCGGGTACGAGGCCACGTCGCCGGCGGCGAACACGTTCGGGTCGCTCGTCCGCAGGTGCTCGTCGACCACGATGCCGTCGTCCACGGCCAGACCCGCGTCGGCCGCGAGCTGGTCGTCGACCGAGATGCCGAGCCCCACGACGACCGCGTCGGCGTCGAGGGTCGAGCCGTCGTCCAGCCGGAGGTGGACGCCGGCGTCGTCGGCCGTGCCGCTCTCGACGCGACGTCCGCGCGCCAGCTCGACCCGCGCCTCCTCGAATCTCTTCTCGAACGACGAGGCGAGGGACGCGGGGAACACCGATCCGCCGAGCACGTCGTCGGGGAAGACCAGCGTCACGCGGGTGTCGTTCTGCACGAGGGCCGCGGCGAGCTCGGTGCCGATGTAGCTGCCGCCCACGACGACGACGTGCCGGCCGCCGCCCGAGAGCGAGCGGAGTCGGCGGTAGTCCTCGGCGGTCCGGAAGTACACGACGCGGTCGTCGTCCGGCAGGTCGAGGGCGACGGGGCTGCCTCCGGTGGCGAGCAGCAGGGCCCCGTAGCCGATCACGTCGCCGCGGTCGGTGGTCACGGTGCGGGCCTCGCGGTCGATCGACTCGACGAGCATGCGCAGCCGGATCTCGGCACCCGAGTCGGCGACGGTGCCGAGAGCGTTGTCGGCCTCGGTGTAGTCGGGGTCGGTCCAGAGCTTCTTCGACAGCGCCGGGCGCGTGTACGGCGCGTCGACGTCGGCGCTGACGATCAGCACCGACGCGTCCGGGGTGGTGTCGTGGATGGCCTTCGCGGCGGCGTCGGCGGTCATGCCGCCGCCCACGATGACGTGGTCGAACGATTCGGTCATGGGGTCGTCCTCTCGACGAGAGAGGGCACCGCCCGGGAGGCGCGGGTGGCGCGCTCCCGGACGGTGCCCTCGTGAGGTGGTCGGGTCAGTTGGCGACGGCGCCGACGCGGTCGAGGCCCTCGGCCGCGGCGTCCTCGTCACGCTGACGCGTGTCGTCCTGGCGGGCGTCCTTCTCGGGGTGGCGGTTCTCGGCGCCGGTCATCCAGGCGAGCTGCTCGAGGCGCTCGAGGATGCTGTGCAGCACGTCGGCCGTCGTGGGGTCCTCGTCGTCGACGTCGTCGTGGACCGTGCGCATCGTGCCGGTGACGGCGTACATGCGGTCGACGATGAGGTCGACCACCGCGGTGGTCTCGACGGGGCCCGCGGGGAACTCGGGCAGGCTCGTGCCGCGGGTGACGGTCGAGGTGCGGCCGTCGGGGATCAGGTAGACGGCGCGCATGCGCTCGGCCACCTCGTCGCTGAACTCGCGGGCCGCGTCGACGATCTCGTCGAGCTGCAGGTGGAGGTCGCGGAAGTTCGAGCCGAGCAGGTTCCAGTGCGCCTGCTTGCCCTGGACGTGCAGCTCGATGAGGTCGACGAGGACCTTCTGCATGTTGTCGCGGAGTTGGTCGGATCCCTGGAACATGATGTCTCCCGTTCGTCGTGGGTTCGTGCGGAGTCGTCGCACCGGTGGGTGCGACGTGGACGGTAGACCGTGGGCCCGGGCGACGGCTCAGCCTTCGGGGGACAGCTCGACCGACGACGGGTGGGGACGCCGGGGCGCGTCGGCCCGAGGGGTCGCCGGCGCCTGCCGTCCCGAGCCGGTCCAGGGGGTCGCTCGCCGCCGTGATCCACTCGTGATCGAGGGTGCTGGAGCCCGGACCGTACTGGATGGTATGTTCGCCTGCATCGGCACCGAAGCCGACGCCCGGCCGTGGGTACCCGATCCGTGGCCATGCTCTGAGGGGGGCTGACATGGCACGAGCGGTACCCGGACGCGCCGACCGTCACGGTTTCGACGCGGTCGAGATCACGAGGCTGCGACGAGAGATCGAGAGCGCCTGGGGGGCGTTCGACGACATCGAGCAGATGGACTTCGCCCACCGGGTGAGGGTCGTCCACGGGCTGACCGACTCCCTGCCGGACGCGGCGAGCGCGGCGGCCCGCGCGGGGCTCGGGCGACTCGCCCTGGCGCTGCTCGACGACGCGTCGGAGTTCCCGCCGCCGTGGGCGTCGATCTGCGGCCGCTGGGACGTCACGCTCGAGATGGCCCGGGCCGCGGTCGAGTCGATCGCCTGGCCGGAGGGCGAGCCCTGGGGCGAGCTGCCCCTGGTGGGCACCGCCGCCTGACGTCGCCTAGCGTGGCGGCATGAGCTCCACACCGTCGCGTGGCCACGGACGTCGCCGGGTCGGCCTCTGGCGCTTCGTCCGCACGGTCGTGCTCGACTACCGGTACGTCTGGTGGGTGCACCTCGTCCCGCGGTCGGGCCGGGTGGTGCCGCGTCGCTACCGTGACGGCGACCGTGAGCCCGTCCTGCTGCTGCCCGGCGTCTACGAGACCTGGCGCTTCCTCCGACCCGTGGCCGACCGGCTGAACGATCGGGGTCACCCGATCGTCGTGGTGCCCGGCATGGGCCACAACCGTCGTCCGATCGCGGCCACCGCCGAGGTGGCCCAACGCATCCTCGACGCCCACGACCTGCGGGACGTCGTCGTGCTGGCCCACAGCAAGGGCGGGCTCGTCGGCAAGACCATGATGGTCTCGACCGACGCCGAGCGACGCATCACCCGCATGGTGACGGTCAACAGTCCCTTCTCGGGGTCGCGCTGGGCGAGGGTGCTGCCGGTCAGGGCGCTGAGGCCCTTCTCGCCCCGGGACGCCGACCTGTTGCGGCTCGCCGGACAGCGTGAGGCGAACGGGACCATCACGTCGATGGCGTCGCGGTTCGACGCCCACGTCACCGAGGGCAGCGTCCTGCCGGGGGCCGTCAACCTCGAGTTCCCGGTCGACGGCCACTTCCGGCCGCTGGGCCACGCGCGGTGCGTCGCGATGATCGTGCGCGAGGTCGAGGCCGGGGCGGGCTCGGCGGCGTCGGCCGAGGCGTCCTAGCCCTCGACCCAGCCGAGGGCCCGCAAGGTCTCGTGGGGCCGTTCGACGTGGGCGAAGTGCCCGCAGTCGGCGAGGAGGGTCGTCCGGGCGTGCCGCACGACGTCGGCCAGGCGGTCGAGGTCGGACGACCGGGCGAAGACGTCGTCGGCTCCGCTGACGGCGGCGACGTCGCACTCGATGCCTCGCCACCGGGTCGCGTCGTACCCCTGCCCCGACCTCGAGGCCGCCAGGAAGCCCCGGGGCCTGAGCTCGGCCACGAACGCCTCGAGCACCGAGCGTGGGACGCGGTCGACGTGGCGGAAGACGGGTGACGACAGTGTTCGCAGCAGTCCGATGCGGGCCGCGCCGCGCAGCAGGGACGCGGAGGCGCGGGGCAGCACCCCGAACGCCGCGCGCAGCAGCGTGAAGGCCGGCAGCCGCACGAGGCCCCGCACCGGGTGCGTCACGGCGTCGATCGCCGAGAAGGACGTGGCCGACACGACCGAGACGCTGAGCACCAGGTCGGGTCGGACGGCCGCCAGGTGCAGGGCGACGAACGCGCCCATCGAGTGACCGACGAGGTCGAACTCGGTGACGCCCAGCGCCTCGGCGACCTCGACCACCACGGCGGCGGCCGACTCGACGTCGAGGCCCGGGTCCGGCTCGGGCGAGGCGCCCCACCCCGGCAGGTCGATGAGCACCGGGCGGGAGACGACCGCGTCCACCTCACGGGCGGCCTGCAGCAGGGGGGTCCACGTCGTCCACGAACCAGCCGCCCCGTGCAGCAGGACGGTCGCCCGGCGGCGCGAGGACCGGTCGGCCGACGCCGTCGCGTGGTGCACGACCGTCCGGCCGTGTGCCGTCTCGATCGTCGAGCGGGTGAGCCCGAGGGCACCGGGCTCGGTCACCAGCGCGAACGGGGCGTAGCGGTCGAGGGTCGGGTCGGCCACCCCTGTCGCCCGGCCCCGTCGCATCGTCGGATGCTACCCGATGATCTCCTCGCGCACGCGGCGCAGGTCCTCGAGCAGCGACCCGACCAGCACCCAGTTGTCCGGGTCGGGGCGCAGCACGCTCACCGGCGACGTGAGCGCCGGGCCGTCGTCGTGCCCGGTGCCCGTCGCGGGACCGCCGGTGGCGTCGGGGAGGCGGGAGGCGCGCCCGGCCGGCA
>NZ_JACYNS010000053.1:0-16389 GCF_014839405.1 Frigoribacterium sp. CFBP 13605
GGCCGCCATCGCGAACTGGGCGCGTGCCGGGGTGTCGCGCGGCCCCCTCGGGCCGGTGGTCGCGGCGGCCGTGGGCCCCGTCGCGGACGGACTCGACGCCCGGGAGGCGCGCTCGGCCTAGACCGTCGGCGTCGGTGACGTCGACGGGGACGTGGGCGAGAGGACGTCCACGAGCTCGGCGCGCTTCGGGAAGACCCACTTGTTCATGGCCCAGTACCGGAACACCATGGCGAGCATGGTGCCGATGATCGGCCCGCTGACGAAGTCGGCGATCTCTTGCGTGGTGCGCGAGACGTTCGGCACCTCGAGGCCGAATCCGTAGCGCGAGAGGTAGAGCGGCGCGGAGTTGAGGCCGACCCCGATGACGCTGACGATGACGAAGAGCAACATCTCGTGGGCGGTGTGACGCTCGCCTCGGTCGTCGAACGACCACTTCTTGTTCATCCAGTACGAGAAGACCGTCGCGACGATGATGCCCAGCGCGAGGGCGGTGACGGGGTGCTGAGGGATGACGAACAGCTTGAGCCCGTAGTTGATCACCATGGTGATCACGAAGCCGATGCCCCCGACGACGAGGAACCTCGCCGCGGAAGGGTGCTCTCTGATGAGCTTGATGACTGCTTGCACTGCATCACGGTAGCCGAGGGCGCGCCGAATCGGCTGAAAGCGACCACGGGATGCGTCACAAATCACCCCCCGAACGAGAGGGTGAGCCCGCTCGGCGCCTGAGGATTGAGGACGGCTCAACCTTGCGGATGACTTCTCGTCACGGCCTGGTCACGGCGTGAGGATCCGTCGCCCCCGGTGGCTAACGTCGTGCTCGTCGGACCGGATCACCGGGACGGCGACCGGTCGCCCCGGGGTGGGTCAGGGCGACCGGTCCACCCTGACTCACTGAAGAGGACACCACTCATGAAGAAGACCGTGTCGACCGCCACCGCGCTGTCGACGGCCATCGTCATCGCCCTGGGGGGCATCGCGCTGAGCGGACAGGCGGCCTCTGCGCAGCCGGTTCCGATCGAGCAGGAGGCGGCGGCCGCTCCGGCCGACGTCGAACCCGTGGTCGAAGCGACGGTAGAGCCCGAGATCGTCGACGACGCTCCGGAGCCGGCCGTGCCCGCGGACGAGTCCACAGCCGAGCCGACGGACGGTTCCGGGCCGGCTGAGGATGAGGCGCCCGTCGGCACCGAGCCGGGCGTGGCGGTGCCCGAGACAGCGGTCGAGGGTTCGGACGAGGCACTCGCGGCGCGGGCGGGCGCCTTCTCGCTCGAGAGTCCCGTGCAGGGCGGGGCCTACGACACCCTGGGTTACGACGTCGTCGTCCTCACGGACGAGGTCGACGTGCAGATCGAGGTGCTCGACGGCGCGGGCGTGGTCGTCTGGGGCGCGGTGCACCAGTCCGGTCCGCGGATCGAGACGACCATCGGTCTCGGGGACGACGCCGCAGTGGACCAGACCGTCACGGTGGTCGTCGAGGATGCCCAGGGAGTCGTGCTGGGGCAGGAATCCCGCACGTTCCGGATCGACGTCCCGACGTCCCCGGCCGTGACCGTGAGCACGCCCCGGACCGGGGCGGTCGTGACGGCAGATTCCGAGTACCCGGGTCTGGGTGTGTTCGAGATCGCCGGAACGGGCGTCCCCGGATCGGCCATCGCCTTCACGGTCGAAGCCTTGAGTGGTCAAGAGGGGTGGGGCCACGACTACGACGCCCCCCGCGTCGCCGCCGACGGTACCTACCGCTTCACGGAGATCCTGCCTCACGGGTCGTGGCGGCTGCTCGTGAGTCAGTACGTGCCTCGCGGTGACGGCCAGCTCGGCCTCGAGGGTCCGCCGCGCAGCCGTCAATCCGTCCCGGTCGTGGTGGAATTCGCACTGGCCGCTCCGGCTGCGGCAGCGCCGGTGGTGTCTCCGGTCACGCCTACGATCGTCCCGACCGTCTCGAAGCCCGTCATCCCGGTCGGTGTGAGGGTCGTCCCCGTGTCGCACCGCTCGGACCTCGCCTACACGGGCTCGTCCGAGACGACGCCGTGGGCGGGGCTCGCCGGGATGGTGCTCGTGGGTCTCGGGGCGGCGACCGTCCTCGTCACCCGGCGCCGCGCCTCCCGGGGCTGACGCCTGACCGGTCCGCGGTCAGCGACGAGCCGGGTCGGACGCCCTCCGGGGCGTCAGGCTCGGCTCGTCCGGCGTGGAGAGGGTGAGCACGGCTTCTTCGACGGCGTCGTGGTCCTCGAGTTCTCGCTCGACCCGGCGGAGTGCCACCGCGACGTGCTCTTCACGGTCGTTGCCGGTCATGTCGACCGCTGCGACCAGGTAGAGCCGGCCGGGGCCCACGAACTCGGTGTGCAGATACGTCACGCGAGCGATCTCGGGGCGCGCGAGCAGACGTTCGAGCACGGTCGACTCGAGCTCGTCCGAGGGGCTCTCGCCGACGAGGAACCGCCGGTTGCGGTCGATCAGCACCAACGCGACCACCCCAAGGAGCACGCCGACGGCGATGGACCCGATCGCGTCGAACACCGCCGAGCCGGTGACCTGGTGCAGGAAGATTCCGAGGAAGGCGATCAGCAGGCCGATCAGGGCCGCCGCGTCCTCGGCGAACACCGCCCGCAGGGTCGAGTTCGAGCTGCGCAGCACGTGCCGCAGCGTCGGCACCTGCCGTTCGGCCGCCGATCCGCGGGCCTGACGGAACGCCTGCAGGAAGGACGTGCCCTCGAGCGCGAAGGCGATGGCCAGCACGACGTAGTTGATCAGGTAGTTCTCGGCCTCCTCGTCGGCGGTCAGCTGGGAGATGCCGTGCTGGATGGATACGACGGCGCCGACGGTGAACAGGCCGAACGCGGCGAACATCGACCAGACGTAGGTCTCCTTCCCGTAGCCGAGGGGGTGCGCGTCGTCCCGTCGCTTGACGCCCCGTTTGTCGGCGACGAAGAGGAAGATCTCATTGCCCGTGTCCGCCCACGAGTGCGCGGACTCCGCCACCATCGACGCGGAACCGGTGAGGAAGGCGGCGACCGTCTTGGCGACGGCGATGAGCAGGTTGGCGACGAACGCCACGATCACGGTGACCGTGCTCTCGGGCTTGACCGGGGGGTCGGACGGGGTGGAGGACATGGCCTCGATCCTGCTCCTCGGGACGGCCTCGCGCCTCCTCGGCTCTGACGGTAGGATCGAGCACGCATCGATCCGGCCATCACCGGGGAGCACCCGGAAGAAAGCGACCGGCGGGCCCAGGCCCGGTGGTCGTCGGTAGAACCGGGCGGGGCAGGCCCGTCACAGCCGCAGCAGAGCGGTCGCGGTCGCCGTCCGAGAGGGCGACGACGGCGGCAAGCGGGGTGGTACCGCGCCACCCGGGTCAGGCACCCGGACGGCGTCCTCGTGGTCAGAAGGTCCCTCGGCCAGCGCAGCGGGGGCGACCCACCGCACGACCTGGAGAACCGATGACCTACCCCAAGGGTTCCGACGCCACCGGCGTCCCCGCCTCCCCGCGATTCCCCGAGATCGAGACCGGCGTCCTCGCCTTCTGGAAGCGCGACGACACCTTCGCCGAGTCGATCCGTGCACGCGAGGGCTGCGACGAGTGGGTCTTCTACGACGGCCCGCCGTTCGCCAACGGCCTGCCGCACTACGGGCACCTCCTGACGGGTTACGCCAAGGACGTCTTCCCGCGCTACCAGACCATGCGCGGCAAGCAGGTGCACCGCCGCTTCGGCTGGGACACCCACGGCCTGCCCGCCGAGCTCGAGGCGATGCGTCAGCTCGGGCTGACCGAGAAGCACGAGATCGACGACATGGGCATCGACGTGTTCAACGCCGCCGCCCGCCGATCGGTGCTGCAGTACACCGACGAATGGCAGCGGTACGTCACCCGCCAGGCGCGCTGGGTCGACTTCGACCACGACTACAAGACCCTCGACGTCGACTACATGGAGAGCGTCGTCTGGGCCTTCAAGCAGCTGCATGACAAGGGACTCGCCTACGAGGGCTTCCGTGTGCTGCCCTATTGCTGGCACGACCAGACCCCCTTGTCCAATCACGAACTGCGCATGGACGACGACGTCTACAAGAACCGTCAGGACCAGACGGTCACCGTCGCCTTCCCCCTCGTCGGCGCCAAGGCCGAGGCGCTCGGCCTGACCGGCGTCGAGGCGCTGGCCTGGACGACCACCCCGTGGACCCTCCCGACCAACATGGCGCTGGCCGTGGGACCGGCCATCGACTACGTCACCGTGCCCCACGCCCTCCTGCCGGGCGAGCGCACCGGCGACCAAGAGCTGTTGACCGGCAGCGTGTTCCTGCTCGCGGCCGACACGCTCGGCGCCTACGCGCGCGACCTGGGCTACGAGTCCGCCGAGTCCGCCCAGGCCGCCGTCACCGCGACCTTCACCGGCGCCGAGCTCGAGGGCGTCGAGTACGACCGCATCTGGGACGTCTACGCCGACACCGAGGCCTGGGGCACCGAGAACGCCTGGCGCGTGCTGGTCGCCGACTACGTCGCCACCGGCGAGGGCACCGGCATCGTGCACCAGGCCCCGGCCTACGGCGAGGACGACCAGCTGGTCTGCGCCGCCGCCGGCATCCCCGTGATCGTCTCGGTCGACGACGGCGGGCGCTTCCTGCCGATGTTCGACGAGCTGGGCGTCGCCGGCCTCCAGGTCTTCGAGGCCAACAAGCCGTTGGTGCAGCGCCTCCGCGCCGACGGACGCCTGGTGCGCCTCGCCAGCTACGAGCACAGCTACCCGCACTGCTGGCGCTGCCGCAACCCCCTGATCTACAAGGCGGTGTCGAGCTGGTTCGTGCGCGTCACCGAGTTCCGCGACCGCATGGGCGAGCTGAACCAGCAGATCACCTGGGTGCCCGACAACGTCAAGGACGGCCAGTTCGGCAAGTGGGTCGGCAACGCCCGCGACTGGTCGATCTCGCGCAACCGCTACTGGGGTTCACCGATCCCGGTGTGGAAGAGCGACGACCCCGCCTACCCACGCGTCGACGTCTACGGCTCGCTGGCCGAGATGGAGGCCGACTTCGGCCGCCTGCCGCTCAATGCTGACGGCGAGCCCGACCTGCACCGCCCCTACATCGACGAGCTCACCCGACCGAACCCCGACGATCCGACCGGGCAGAGCACGATGCGCCGCATCGAGGACGTCCTCGACGTCTGGTTCGACAGCGGCTCGATGCCGTTCGCACAGGTGCACTACCCGTTCGAGAACCAGCAGTGGTTCGACGAGCACAGCCCTGCCGACTTCATCGTCGAGTACATCGGCCAGACCCGTGGCTGGTTCTACACGCTGCACACGCTCTCCACCGCGTTGTTCGACCGCCCGGCCTTCTCGAACGTGGTCAGCCACGGCATCGTGCTCGGCTCCGACGGTCAGAAGATGTCGAAGAGCCTGCGCAACTACCCCGACGTCAGCGAGGTCTTCGACCGCGACGGGGCCGACGCCATGCGCTGGTTCCTCATGTCGAGTTCGGTGATCCGCGGCGGCAACCTCGTCGTCACCGAAGAGGGCATCCGCGAGGGCGTCCGGCAGTTCCTGCTGCCGCTCTGGAGCACCTGGTACTTCTTCTCGCTCTACGCCAACGCGGCGTCCGGAGGCGCGGGTCGTCACGCCGCCCCCGGTTACGACGCGCAGTGGCGAACCGACTCGGGCGACGTCCTCGACCGCTACCTGCTGGCGAAGACGCGCCTCCTGGTCACGGACGTCGAGGCGGCCCTCGACGCCCTCGACACGCCGCGGGCCACCGCGACGCTGCGAGACTTCGCCGACGTCCTGACCAACTGGTACGTCCGACGCTCGCGTGACCGGTTCTGGTCGGGCGACGACGTCGACGCCTTCGACACCCTCTTCACGGTGCTCGAGACCCTCACCCGGGTCGCGGCCCCGCTCGCGCCCCTCGTCGCGGACGAGATCTACAAGGGACTCACCGGGGGCCGCTCGGTGCACCTGACCGACTGGCCCGACGCCTCGGCGTTCCCGGCCGACGACGCCCTCGTGGCCGCGATGGACGCCGTTCGCGCGGTCGCGTCGAGCGGCCTGGCGCTGCGCAAGGCCCAGGGGCTGCGCGTCCGCCTGCCGTTGGCCCGTCTCACCGTCGTCACGCCCGACCCCGCGGGCCTCGAGGCGTTCGCCGACATCGTGCGCGACGAGCTCAACGTCAAGCAGGTCGTCGTGACCCGCCTGACCGAGGAGAGCCTCGGAGAATACGGCGTCACCCGCAAGCTCACCGTCAACGCCCGGGCGGCCGGTCCGCGCATCGGCAAGCAGGTGCAACAGGTCATCCCGGCGGCGAAGAGGGGCGACTGGCAGCCCGCGGGCGAGAACGTCGTCGTCGGCGGCGTCGAGTTGCTGCCCGGCGAGTTCACGCTCGAGCTGGCCGTCGCCGACGCGTCGAGCGCTCTCGCCTTCGTCGGCGACGGCGGCTTCGTGCTGCTCGACACCGCGACCACGCCCGAGCTCGAGGCCGAGGGCCTGGCCCGCGACGTCGTGCGTGCCGTGCAGCAGGCCCGGAAGACCGCCGACCTCGACGTGTCCGACCGCATCGTGACGACGCTCACGACCGACGCCGTCGCGGCGGCCGCCGTCGAGGCCCACCGTGAGCTGATCTCCCGCGAGACCCTGACCACCGAGCTGATCGTCGACGTCCAGGAGGGCGTCGGCGAGCGGCCCGAGAAGACCGTCGTCGGATCGGGCTCCGGCTCGGCCGTCGTCGTGGAGGTACGACGCGCATGACCCCGAAGAAGAACGACCGTCAGGGCGATCCCGCCGACGAGCAGGGAGGCGAGTTCGCGGCCGGCGCGCAGCGCGTCCACGACGAGCTGCTGGCACGCATCGGCGAGCAGGCCCCGCAGCCCCGGCTCGAGCCGACCCGGCGAGCAGTCGAGCTGTTGGGCGACCCGCAGCGGGCCTACCCGGTGATCCACCTCACCGGCACGAACGGCAAGACGTCGACCAGCCGGATGATCGAGAGCATCCTGCGGGCGCACGGCCTGCGCACGGGGCTCATGACGAGCCCGCACCTCGTGCACCTCAACGAGCGCATCGTGGTCGACGGCGAGCCGATCAGCGACGAGCGCCTGGTCGCCAACTGGGACGACATCCAGCCCTATCTGACCATGGTCGACACCGATCTCGAAGCGTCGGGGGAGCCCACCCTGACCTTCTTCGAGGCCCTGACGGTGCTCGCCTTCGCCTGCTTCGCCGACGCTCCGGCCGACGTGGTCGTGCTGGAGGTCGGCATGGGGGGCGAATGGGACAGCACGAACGTGGCCGACGGCCAGGTCGCCGTCTTCACCCCCATCGCCCTCGACCACCAGAACCGTCTCGGCTCGACCGTGGCCGAGATCGCCCGCACGAAGGCCGGGATCGTCAAGCCCACGGCCGCCGTGGTCTCGGCGTCGCAGACCCCCGAGGCCCTGGTCGAACTCGAACGCGCCGTCGAGTTGAGCGAGGGGTCGCTCGCGGTCGAGGGCACCGCCTTCGGCGTCGAGTCCACCACCGTCGCCGTCGGCGGCCAGGTCGTCACGATCCGCGGGCTCGCGGGCCGGTACGACGACCTGCTCCTGCCGCAGTTCGGTGACCACCAGGCCCAGAACGCCGCCGTCGCGGTCGCGGCCGTCGAGTCCTTCCTCGGCGGCGGGTCGCAGCCGCTCGATCACGAGGTGCTCGCCGAGGGACTCGCGAGTGCGACGTCGCCCGGCCGCCTGCAGATCGTCGCCAACGAGCCGACGATCCTGGTCGACGCGGCGCACAACCCGCACGGCGCCCGCGCCCTGGCCAAGGCCCTCGACGACTACTTCCAGTTCGGCGGCGTCGTCGCGGTGCTCAGCGTGTTGGCCGACAAGGACGCCGCGGGCATCGTCCGCGCCCTGGCGCCCACGGTCACCCAGTTCGTCGTGACGAGCTCGAAGTCCGACCGGGCGATCGACGCCGACGAGCTCGCCGCCATCGCGGTGGGCGTCGTGGGTGCCGACCGCGTCGTCGTCGAGACCGACCTCGTGGCGGCCCTGCGCACGGCGCGCGACCTGGCCGACGAGGTCGAGGGCGACGAGCCCGGCGGCGTCGTCGTGACGGGGTCGATCACGCTGGTCGGCGACGTCATCGCCCTCTCGCAGCAGCCCGAGGGGCTCTCGTGACGACGCCACCGCCTCCCGGCGGAGCCGGAGCCGGAGCCGGCGGGCGCGCGCCGCGCCCCCGTCGACGTCGCGGGGCGGCCGAGAGCCTGCTCTCGATCGTCCTCGTGCTCGAGGCGATGACGCTGTTCTTCGTCACCCTCGTGGTCTTCGGGCGGCAGTTGCTGCCGGCCGGCGTCGCCTGGGGCGGAGGCCTCGCCGCCATCGTCCTGACGCTGCTGATCTCGCAGACCCTGCGCTGGCGGTGGGGCGTCGCCCTCGGCTGGCTCGTCCAGCTGGGTCTCGTGGCCTGTGGGTTCCTCGATCCGGTCATGTTCGTCGTGGCCGCCCTGTTCGTGGCCATCTGGACCTACTGCCTCGTCAAGGGCACACAGCTCGACCGCATGAACGCCGCCCGGCTGCGCGACGCGCCCGGTGACGTGGCCTGAGCCGACACCCACCGACCCGTCCTCCGGGCGCCCGCCCGCGAGCCATCCGCCACCCACCGAGCCATCCGCCACCCACCGAAAGAGGAGCAATGTCCGATCTCGAAGAAACCCTCGTCCTCGTCAAGCCCGACGGCGTCGCCCGCGGCCTGACCGGCGAGATCCTGCGCCGCATCGAGGCCAAGGGGTACTCGCTCGTCGACGTCCGCCTCGTGCAGGCCGACCGCGACCTGCTCGCGAAGCACTACGAGGAGCACGTGGGCAAGCCGTTCTACGAGCCCCTCGTCGAGTTCATGCAGAGCGGCCCGACCGTCGCGCTGCGCATCGCGGGCGACGCCGTCATCGCGGGTTTCCGCTCGCTCGCCGGCACGACCGACCCGACGACCGCGGCCCCCGGAACGATCCGTGGCGACCTCGGCCGCGACTGGGGACTGAAGGTCCAGCAAAACTTGGTGCACGGCAGCGACAGCCCCGAGAGCGCCACGCGCGAGCTGGCCCTCTGGTTCTGAGCCGCCGACCGGCGTGACGCCGGAGACCACCGAGCCCGCGCCTCCTGAGTCCATCAGGAGGCGCGGGCTCGGTCGTGTCGACGGGTCGCGTCGTCAGGGGGTCGGCGTCGCCGTCGAGCCCTCGGTGTCGCCCGTGCTGGTGTCACCGGTCGGGGCGCCGTTCTGCACCTCGGCGACGAACTGCGCGAAGGTGCTCGCGTCGGTCAACGAGCCCTGGTACTGCTGGCCGTTCACCAGGACGAGCGGGGTGCTCGCGAGCTTGTCGAGCGACGAGTTCGGGATCGGGTCGTTCAACGCCCGCTGGGTGGCCGAGGCGACCCAGTCCTCGAAGTCGCCCGCCTTGATGCACGACGGGATCTGGTCGTCGGTCGCCCCGGCACCCTGCACCAGGGTGACGAGCTCGTCGTTCGTCAGGCCCCGGGTGTTCTCCTCGGGTTGCTGCGCGAACAGGGCGGTGTTGACGTCGAGCGCCTTGTCGGGCTCGTGGTTCGCGACGCAGGCGAAGGCGTTGGCGGCCCGCGTCGAGTACCGGCTGCCCTGCGAGGCGTTGTCGAGGAACCCGATGGGGTGGATCGCCAAGGTGGCGGCACCGCTCGAGACGGCTTCGTCGAGCTGCTGGGCGTTCGTCGTGTCGAACTGGCCGCAGAACGGGCACATGTAGTCGAGGTAGACCACGATCGACGGCACGTCGCCCGAGGCGCTCGGGGCCGGGGTCGGGGTCGCGTCGGCGGCGAGGGCGCCACTCGGCACGGCGGTCACCGCCCCGTTCGAGCCCTCGAGCACCAGGCCGTCGCTCGCCATGTTCGAAGGGCCGGGACCGGCCGGCTTGATCGACTGCGTGATGACGAGCGCGACGATCGCGAGCACCGCCACGACGCCCACGACCAGGCCGCCCTGCAGGAGCCACTTGTTGCGTCGTCGACGTCGGGCCTCGGCCTCGCGCGTGACGCGGGCCTTCTCGCGGGCTGCTTCTCGGCGTTCTTTCTTGCTGGCGGGGGAGTCGGTGGGTGGCGTCATCAGTCCTCGTCGTGGCTCGGGGGTCGTCGGTCAAGACTGGCGAGGCCGACCCTGATTCGGCTGGGAGCGACCTGAGTGCGACTGACGGGGCGGGTGGGCCCGAGCCGGGGACGCGAGGAGGCGCGGCTCACCCGAACAGCGTCGGCAGCAGCAACGGGAACACGACGACGATGGTCGTGGCGACGACGATGTAGTTGAGCACCGGCAGAACCCACGAGTAGGGGAGGAAGCGTGCCGCCGCACGTCGGAGCGGCCCGTCCGGGACGGTGACGCCGCGAGCCGCGCCCCACACCGTGAAGACCCAGAACAGCGGGATGGTGAAGAGCCAGACGAGCATGCACCACGGGCAGAGCGCGCCGATGACGAACACGGTCTGGGTGAAGAGCCAGGTGATGAAGATCCAGGCGAGCAGCAGCCCGAGGTTGAAGGCCAGCCAGAACCACCGGGCGAAGCGCGCACCGGCGAGCAGGCCCAGGCCCACCGCCACGGGGGCCGCGAAGCCGATCAGGCCGAGGATCGGGTTGGGGAAGCCGAAGAGCGAGGCCTGCCAGCTGTTGATGACGGGTGAGCAGCCCACGAACGGGTTGACGTCGCACCCGAGCGCCGCGCCCGGGTTCTCGAGCAGCCGGAACTTGTCGAGGGTCAGGGCGAAGGCCCCCACGAGTCCGCCGAGACCGGCGACGACGAGCAGCACGGCCGCGACGAACGGGGTGCGGCCGGTGGGCAGGGTCACGGCCCGAGGCGTCTCGACGGTCACGTCCAGCAGTATCGCACGGGCCGTCGGGGCGTCCGCTTTGACCCCGGACCGACGTGGGCGTGCGATAATCGAGCCAGTCGTGGGGCCCAGGCCCCGAGATCCAGGCTTACCGGGCAGTGCCGGCCGTCGTCGTCACGCGAGAGATCGCGTGGTCGACCAGGTCGAGCGGAATCCGGGCCAGAGCGCAGGCGCTCATCGTCGGATGGCCAGTTCCGAACCAGCAAGGCGACACGAAGAACAGCACGTCGACGAACGACATCGAGGGCGACGACCGCAGGTCGGTCGACACCCCGGGTGACCGAACGTGACGTGTCCGACAAGGCGCGCCGTGAGAGGGCGCGGTGGTCAGGGGCAGGTGCCACGTCACCGCCCGGCCACGACACGAGAATTCCTGCCGACGGCATGGCCTCGGCGGGGCGAGGAGCGCACCGCAAGTGGTGAACGACAACACAGACAACGACGGACGTCCGAAGAAGAGAAGGGGATTGTTCGCAGGCCTCAGGGCTCGCCAGGCGGCGGTCGACGCCGCCCCGGCGACGGCCCCCGCCAGGCAGCAGGCAGCACTCCCTTCACCCGTCCGGACGACAGACGACGCCCAGGAGGCATCACCCGTGACCCACGAGACCGAGACCACCGACGAGCAGGTCGCGGCCCAGGCCCCGACCTCCCAGCAGAGCGAGACCGACGCCGTCGCCGAGGCGTTCGTCGCCGCGGCGACCCAGCCGTCACGGGCCGCCGACGCGGCGGCCGACGACGAGACGACCGACGGGGCGTCGCCGATCCCGGCGAACCTCACGACGACGTCGTTGATCTTCCACGCACCCGAGATCACCGTCCTGCCGGCCCGCCCCGGTCGACGACAGCGCGACGACCGTGACGACCGGTACGACCGCGACGACTCGTGGGACGACGACCGCGAGGGCGACGACGACGACCGCGACGACCGTGACGAGCGCGACGACCGCGAGCAGCAGCCCGCCTCGCGTCGCCGCCAGCGCGGCCGCTCGCAGGACCGCGAGGAGCGCGACTCCGAGCCCCGTGGTCGCGACCGCGACCGTGCCCCGCGTCAGGCCGAGCTCATCACCGAGCCGCAGCGCATCAAGGGCTCCACGCGTCTCGAGGCGAAGAAGCAGCGTCGTCGCGACGGCCGGGACGCCGGACGCCGTCGCACCGTCATCACCGAGGCCGAGTTCCTCGCCCGTCGCGAGAGCGTCGACCGCAAGATGATCGTCCGCTCGTCGGGCGACCGCATCGAGATCGGCGTCATGGAGGACGGCACCCTGGCCGAGCACTACGTCGCCAAGGCGCAGAACGTCTCGTTGATCGGCAACGTCTACCTCGGCCGCGTCCAGAACGTGCTGCCCAGCATGGAGGCCGCCTTCGTCGACATCGGACGCGGTCGCAACGCCGTGCTCTACTCGGGCGAGGTCGACTGGGACTCCCTGTCGACGGGCAACCAGCCCCGTCGCATCGAGCTGGCCCTCAAGCCCGGCGACCGCGTGCTCGTCCAGGTCACCAAGGACCCCGTCGGCCACAAGGGCGCTCGTCTCACGAGCCAGATCTCGCTGCCGGGCCGCTACCTCGTCTACGTGCCCAACGGCTCGATGAACGGCATCAGCCGCAAGCTGCCCGACACCGAGCGCGCGCGTCTGAAGAAGATCCTCAAAGAGGCCCTGCCGGAGAACACCGGCGTCATCGTGCGCACGGCGGCCGAGGGCGCGACCGAAGAGCAGCTGACCCTCGACGTCAAGCGCCTCACCAACCAGTGGGCCGACATCGAGAAGAAGGTCGCGGCGGGCAACGCCCCGAACCAGCTGCACTCCGAGCCCGACCTGCTGATCAAGATCGTGCGCGACGTCTTCAACGAGGACTTCCACGAGATGGTCATCGACGGCGATGAGGCGTTCGAGACGCTGCAGTCGTACCTCTCGGCGGTGGCGCCCGACCTCATGGACCGCGTCAAGCGCTACGAGGGTGACAAGGACGCGTTCGACGAGTACCGCCTCAACGAGCAGATCGAGAAGGCGCTCGACCGCAAGGTCTGGCTGCCCTCGGGCGGTTCCCTCGTCATCGACCGCACCGAGGCGATGACCGTCGTCGACGTCAACACCGGCAAGTTCGTCGGTTCCGGCGGAAACCTCGAAGAGACGGTCACGAAGAACAACCTCGAGGCCGCCGAGGAGATCGTCCGTCAGCTGCGCCTCCGCGACATCGGCGGCATCATCGTCGTCGACTTCATCGACATGGTGCTCGAGTCCAACCGTGACCTCGTGCTGCGTCGTCTGGTCGAGTGCCTCAGCCGCGACCGCACCAAGCACCAGGTGGCCGAGGTCACGTCGCTCGGGCTCGTCCAGATGACGCGCAAGAAGTTGGGCCTCGGCCTGGCCGAGTCGTTCTCCGAGGCCGGCAGCGCTGCGCGCGTCCAAGAACAGCAGCCCCGCAAGGGCGGCCAGCAGGGCGACCGCCGACGGGGCGGCCAGGCCGGCGGGTCCGGCAAGTCGGGCGGCAACGGCCACAACACGGGCGCCGGTGCCGGCACCGCGCCGCAGTCCGGTCGCGGCGGCCCCTCGGCGCCGACCGGTGGGGCTCACCCCACGACGGGTACGCACGCCATCACCGACGACGTGAAGAACGCCCTCTCGCGCATCGCGGCGAGCACCATCGCCCATGCCGAAGAAGGCGGCACCAAGGACGGCGACGCGGCCAGCCAGGCCGCCGCGGCGGTCGAGGCCGCCATCGACGCCGCCGCCGCGAGTGCCACGAAGGCCGAGCCGGCCGCCGAGGCAGCCGGTGACCAGGCGGACGAAGGCCGTCGCGGGCGTTCGGGCCGCAAGGGCCGCCGTGGATCGTCACGTGCCGCGCGCGAGACCGGCGAGGACGCCGCCGAGTCGGCTCCTGCCGAGTCGTCGCCCGCCGAGTCCGCTCCCGCCGACTCGAGCGCCGGTGTGATCGAGGTCCCCGCGGCCGCCCCGGCCGAGCGGTCGGCTCCGGCCGCCGCCGTGGCCGCACCCGTCGACGAGCCCACGGAGGCGCCGGTCGCCAAGGCCACGGAGCGTCGCCGGTCGTCGGCCACGGTCTCGACCCCGGACGCCACGGTCGCGATCCTCGACATCCCCGTCGCGACCACGCGTCGCGAGCCGCGTCGCATCAGCAGCCAGGACGCCGAGCAGCTGCTCGACTCGGTGCTGGGTGCGCTGCCCGAGCCGAAGCAGCCCGGGCAGGGGCGTTCGCGTTCGCGCCGCGCCTCCAGCCAGGGCACGACCGCAGCGGCTCCGGCCGAGCCGACGACGACCGGCGAGTCCGGTCCGTTCATCCTCGGCGTGGGGGTCAGCTCCGACGATCTGTAGGTCGTCTAGGGTGACTGCGTGCCTCTGACCCAGCCCGGACCCCCGACCGTCAGGTCGAGGCTCCGGGCTGCGTCCGTCTCGGCCTCGGGGCCGGAGGGACGCGAGCGCCTGCTCGTGGCGGCCACGGCCCTGGTCGTCGTGCTGGTGGCGCGTTTCGCCCTCGGCCTCGTCGCGCTCGTCGGTTCGGCGGTCGGCTTCTCGGTGACGGCGTTCCCCAGCGGGTTCGTCGCGACGCCGGTCGGGCAGTTCCTCGGCAGCTTCGTGCTCTACCCGTTCCCGTTCTACCTCGCCTCGTTCGTCGTGCTCGCCACGATCAGGCCGCTGACGCCGCGGTCCGACCTCCGGACGGTCGTGCGCCACGCCGTGGTCGCGGGCGGAGCGGGAACCCTCGCGCTGGCCGTCGT
This sequence comes from Frigoribacterium sp. CFBP 13605, assembly GCF_014839405.1. NCBI lineage: Bacteria > Bacillati > Actinomycetota > Actinomycetes > Micrococcales > Microbacteriaceae > Frigoribacterium > Frigoribacterium sp. CFBP 13605. The sequence continues at coordinate 14,591 of NZ_JACYNS010000053.1, forward strand.
CGGGATCGTCCCGGGCATCGTGCTCTCGATCGACGGCGGTACGTGGGTGAACCTCGCGCTCTACCTGACGACCATCCCGCTGTCGGCGGGCATCGTCGACACGGCCCTGCTCGTGGCCGGGGCCGTGCTCGCCCGGTTGTGGCTGGGCGGCGGCCACGGCGACGAGGTCTGGGCGGTCGAGCCCGCGCCCCGGGTCGCCGAGGCCGGGGAGGGTGACGACGCGGGCGACGTCGAGGACGACGTCGCGCCTCCTGCCGTCCGGGGCGATCGCTCCACCCGCCTCCCGACGACCGTCGCCGCGGCGCCGTCGGCCCCCGTCGTCCCGCCCGAGCGCCCCGTCGTGCCGTCGCACCCGGCCCCCGCACCGGACGACTGGTCGCGCTTCGCGCCCCCGGCCGGTCCGAACGAGGACGAGCGGTGAGCGCTCCCGTCCGGGAGCGCACCGACCACGCCGGGCACGGCGCGGGACGGCGTGCGCGTCGGGCACCGTCGCGCGTCCCGCTGCTCGTGGCCGGTGGGCTCGTGCTCGCCGTGCTCGTGGCGGTCCGCCTCGCCTCGCCCCTCCTCGGCCCGGGCCTGCTGCCGAACGCGCTGCAGGACTTCGTCACGCTGACCATCAGCGTCATCGTCGAGTCGATGCCGTTCGTCCTGCTCGGCATCGTGCTGTCGATCATCGTGCAGGAGTGGCTGCCGCAGGCGTTCTTCTCGTCGTGGCTGCCGAAGCGGGGGCTGCCCCGTCGCGCGGTCATCTCGTTCCTCGGCATGTTCCTGCCCGTCTGCGAGTGCGGCAACGTGCCCTTGGCGCGGGGGCTCGTGCTCAAGGGCTTCACGGTGTCCGAGTCGATGACCTTCCTGCTCGCGGCGCCGATCCTCAACCCGATCACCATCATCACCACGCACCAGGCGTTCGGGTGGGACGACGGCATCCTCGTGGCCCGGTTGATCGGTGGGTTCGTCATCGCGAACCTGATCGGCTGGCTGTTCAGCAAGCACCCGAACCAGCAGAGCCTGCTGACCTCCTCGTTCGCGGCCGAGTGCCGGGTCGACGACGGCCATGCGCACGGCCGGGGTCGCACGGCGAAGAGCGTCGACCTGTTCCGCCGCGAGATGTCGACCATGATGCCCGCGCTGTTCATCGGCGCGGCCATCGCGGGCGCGATCCAGACGATCGTTCCGCGGTCGGTGCTCGTCGCGCTCGGCAGCAACCCGGTCTGGTCGGTGCTGGCGATGATGGTGCTGGCCTTCGTCATCTCGATCTGCTCGAACGTCGACGCGTTCTTCGTGCTGCCGTTCGCCTCGACGTTCATGCCCGGCGGCATCGCCGCCTTCCTCGTCTTCGGCCCCATCATCGACGTCAAGATGCTGGCCCTGCTGCGGACGACCTACACACCCAAGGTGCTCGGGCAGGTCACCCTCGTGGTGGCCCTGACCAGTGCCGCGATCGGACTGGTGGTCAACTATGTCGCCTAGCCCTGCTCCTCGCCCCTGGCGCCGACTGCTCGACCGGTGGCAAGGGGTGCTGCTGACGCTCGTCGTCGGCGTCGCCACCCTCTGGCTCGCCGCGACCGGGCAGCTCGTGCTGTACATCCACCCCCGGTACGACGTCTTCACGGTCGTGATGATCCTGATCGGCATGACGCTGTCGTTGGCCACGCTGGCGTTCTCACCCGTCCGGGGCGACGACGCGCACGACGGCCACGACCACGATCCCGGGGCCGGGCACGGCCACGACGGCCGCCTCGACGCGGCCGAGGTGCCCGCGGTCGAGGACGGCCTCCGGCCGCGCCGGCGTCGGCCGG
>NZ_JACYNS010000054.1:0-16156 GCF_014839405.1 Frigoribacterium sp. CFBP 13605
TCGCCGCGCCCGGCCGCCGGGTGCCCGCCGAGGTCGTCGACCCCGACCGGCTCGCCGATCTCCTGGGCCCCGGGCACCGCACCGCCCTCTGGGCCCTCGTCGCGACGGTGGACGACGTCGAGGCCGCCGACGTCCGCTCGCTCCGGGTCCTGCTCGAGGCCGAGGAGGCGCGGGTGGGCGTCACGATCGAGCTCGCGTGCCGGGCCTCGGCCGTCGCCGCACGACGGTCGCTCGCCCCCTGTCTGACCGTGCTGCGCCTCGTCTCGGGCGACCTGCGGGTCGACCGGGCGCCGTCGCTTCTGACACTAAGGTTTTCTTATGACCAGCACTGAGCCGAGCGGCCGCTCGTCCCACCGTCCGGGCTTCGGGAGGCCCGTCGCATCACCTTCCTGGGCCACCGTCGGCCCGGGTTCCGAGGCACCGCCCGCTCGTCGCGTCCGGCTCGCGATCCTCGACGACCACGAGGTGCTCCTCGACAGCCTCAGCAGCTGGATCAACGTCAACGCCTACGACTTCGACCTCGTCCTGACGGCTCACACCTGGCTGCAGCTGGTGCACAGCGACAACTTCCCGACCGACCTCGTCTTCCTCGACTTCCAGTTGAAAGAGCCCGTCTCGATCGAGGCCCGCGTGCGCACCTGCCGGGCCGCCGGGGCCAAGGTCGTCGTGCTGTCCAGTCTCGACACCCGCGAGTCCCGCGAGCGTGCCCTCGAGGCGGGAGCGTCGGCGTTCCTGTCGAAGACCCTGCCCATGCGCGAGGTGATGGACGCGGCCCGCCAGGTCATGGGCGTGGCCCGAGACAACTCCCCGCAGCGCGACTGGCGTCCCCTGCCGGCCGGCGCCGCGAACCAGACCCGGCCCAAGCTCAGCGCCGGCGAGGCCGAGGCGTTCCGGTTGTACGTCTCGGGCTTCAGCACCAACGAGGTCGCCGCGCAGATGAACGTTCAGTACGAGACGGCGAAGACCTTCCTCCGGCGCGTCCGCGAGAAGTACGCCAAGGCCAACCGTCCGGCCAGCAAGAAGTCCGAGCTCATCCGTCGGGCCGCCGAAGACGGTTACCTGCAGTAGTGGCCAAGCTCTACTTCCGCTACGGCGCGATGAACAGCGGCAAGAGCACGGCTCTGCTGCAGGCGGCGTACAACTACGAAGAACGCGGTCAGCGGGTCCTGCTCGCCAAGCCGGGCGTCGACACCAAGGGTGACGACGCCATCGTCTCGCGGCTGGGCGTGACCCGGGCCGCGGACGTCACCTTCGCCCCCGACGACGAGGTCCGCCAGGTCTTCTCGGCCCGCCGCGACGCCGTCCGGGCCGAGACCGGGTCGAGCCTGGCCTGTCTGCTCGTCGACGAGGCGCAGTTCCTGGCGCCGCACCAGATCGACGACCTCTTGCGCATCGCGATCCTCGACGACGTCCCCGTACTGGCCTACGGCATCCGGACGGACTTCCGCACGGTGGCCTTCCCCGGTAGTCGGCGACTGCTCGAGGTGGCCCATTCGCTCGAAGAGCTCAAGACGATCTGCCGCTGCGGTCGCAAGGCGGTCTTCACGGCGCGCACGGTCGGTGACCGCTTCGTGTTCGACGGCGACCAGGTCGCCATCGACGGTCAGCAGGTGACATACGAGTCGCTCTGCGGTGCCTGCTATCTCGCCGAGTCCGGCGGCCGCCTCGCCTGACCGGTGTCGCCCGAGGGCGAACCGGCGAAGCGGCGAACACGAGAAGAAACCGGCCCTACCCGAAGGTGGCGCCGATTCGTGTCGCCCTCAGGGCGAACCAACGAGCACAGAGAAACAAATGGCTCCACCCGAAGGTGGAGCCATTTGTTTGTGGTCGGGGTAGCGGGATTCGAACCCACGACCTCCTCGTCCCGAACGAGGCGCGCTACCAAGCTGCGCCACACCCCGATGTCTTCGCGTTCTCACGTGAAGCAACCTGACAAGAATAGCCCATGTTCGGGCCTGCTCGTGTCACTCCGGTCGTGCTCAGGCCGTCAGGGTCACGATCACGGCTTCGGGGCGGCACGAGAACCGCACGGGGGCGTAGATCGAGGTGCCCAGACCGGCCGAGATCTCGAGGTGTGCGGTCTTGCGGGCGTGGCTCCAGGTCGTCAGACCGCTGACCTTGCTGCGCGGCAGGTCGCAGTTGGTGACGAGGGCACCGTAGCCGGGCACCTGGACCTGTCCGCCGTGGGTGTGCCCGCCGAAGATGACGTCGGCACCGTTGTTGACGAAGGAGTTGAGCACGCGTTGGTACGGCGCATGGGTGACGCCGATGCTGATGGGCTCGGGTCCACCGTGGTCGTCCTGCCAGCCCACGTTCTCGCGGAGGTCGTCGAGGGCACCGGGGATGCGGTCGAGGCGGTCCCAGCCGCGGTGGGCGTCGTTGACCCCGAAGAGTTCGAGGCGCGAGCCTCGGATCTCGAGCGCACGGGCCCTGTTGTTCAGGTCGAGCCAGCCGAGCTGGTCGGTGAAGAACGACTGCATCCGGTCGACGTCGAGGTCGACGGGCGTGCGGTGGGCCTTGCTCGGGCCGCCGAAGTAGGCCAGGGGGTTCTTGGGGGAGGGTCCGTAGTAGTCGTTGGAGCCGTTGACGAAGACCCCGGGGACGCCTCGGAAGGGCTCGAGGGCGTACTCGAGCGCGGTGTGGGCGTCCTCGTGGCCGATGTTGTCGCCCGTGTTGACGATGAGATCGGGTTCGAGCACGGCGAGGCCGCGGATCCATTCCTGCTTCTCGGCCTGCCAGGGTGCGAGGTGCAGGTCGGACAGGTGCAGGATCGTCAGCGTCCGGGAGCCGGGCTCGAGGACGGGCAACACCTCGTGCCGCACGGTGAACCGGTTGCGTTCGACGAACACGCCCCAGGCCAGCGCCCCGAGGCCGACGGCCGCGCCCGCTGCTGCGGTCACGGCCGTCGTCTGGAGGGCGCTCGGCCCGCCGGTGCTCCGTGGGCTCACGCGCAGTTGCCCGGGTCGTTGCCGTCCCTGTCGCCGTAGACGGTCAGCCCGATGGCCGAGTCCTTCGCGACGGACGTGTTGGCGGCAGGATTCGTCGAGGCGACCTGGCAGGCGTTCTTCCCGTCTCCGGGCGTGAAGCCCGCGATGGACACCTTGGACGCGTCGAACCCGGCTCCGCCGATCGACTTGACCGCGTCGCCCACCTTCTGCCGGGTCACGTCCGGGACCGCGGCTGCGCCGCTGCCGTCGCTGGTGAAGACCTTCACGGTCGTGCCCTTGGACACGACGCTGCCCACGGCGGGGTCCGAGCCGATGACCTGACCCGCGGGCAGGGCCGACGGCTGGGTGCCACCGTCCGCGTAGACCAGGGAGACGCCCCTCAGCAGCGCCTGGGCGGCCGAGGGCGTCGTGCCGGCCATGTCGGGCACGGCGACGCCCGAACCGCGGAGCACCGCGCCCGAGGCCTCGCCGAACGCGCCTCCCGGGTACACGGTGTTGTTGACGCTCTGGACGGCCTTGAAGTACTGCACGCGGGCCGTCGCGTAGCTGGTCGAGCCGGCCAGGTTGGGGGAGTTGTAGCTGCGGAGGCTCTTCTTGGGGCCGTCCGCGACGCCCTGCCACACGGCCGTGGCGATCTTCGACGTCGCGCCGATGATCCAGATCTGGTCCTTGAGGTCGGTGGTGCCGGTCTTGCCGATCTCGGGGTAGCCGTCCGCCGGGAGGCCGCCGACGCCGGTGCCGTTCCGCCAGAGGCCCTGCATGGCCACCGCGGCGGCCGCGGCGACCTGGGGGTCGACGACCTGGCTGCACGACTGCGGCTGGCCGCCGAGGTCGACACCCTTGTCGTCCTTGATGTTGTCCACGATGATCGGCGAGCAGTAGACGCCGCCCGCGGCGATCCCGGCGTATGCGGTCGCCATGGTCAGCGGCGCGATCTCGTCGGCGGTGCCGAGGATCGACGACGCGAAGTCGTGCATCTCGCCCCCGTCGGCACGGTGAACGCCGAGCTTCTTCGCGACGCCGTTGATGTCGGCGATGTCGAGCTTCTCGGCCATGGCCGCGTAGGCCGTGTTCATCGACTTGGCCGTCGCGTCCGCGACGCTCATCTGGCCGGGCTGCTCGCCCGCGTCGTTCTTGGGGGCGTATTTGTTGCCCCGGCTGCCGTCGATGGTCATGTTGAACGTCCGCGGCTTGGCGTTGACGCTCTCGTAGATGCCGTGCCCCTGCTCGAGCCAGTCGATGAGGGTGAAGGGCTTGTAGGTCGAACCGGGCTGGAAGCCGATCGATCCGCCGTAGTCCCGGTCGGTGCTGTAGTTCACCGAGGTGAGGGTGCGGTCGGGGCTCGACGTCTCGGAGAACGTGGTGTTCTGTGCCATCACGACGACGCGGCCGGTACCGGCCTCGACGCTGTCGACCACGCTGCCCAGCTGGAAGTTGGCCTCGCTGGCCGGAGCGTACTTGTCGACCTGCGCCTTGGCGTTCTCGTTGAGGTCGAGGTTCAGCGTCGTGTAGACGTCGTAACCACCGGTGTTCCAGTTGGCCTGGCGTTCCTCAGGAGACGAGCCCAGGACGGCGAGGTCCTTGATGCTCTTCTTCACGTAGTCGCAGAAGTAGGCGGCCGAGGGGACCGTGACCGCGCCGCAGCCCTGCGTGGGCGCCGTGAGGACGACGTAGCTCTCGACGGGCGTGGCCAGAGAGGCGTCGGCCGTCGCCTGGTCGATGTCCTTCTCGGCGAGCATCGACTTGATGATGACGTCGCGCCGGGCCTTGTTGGCCGGGTACTTCTCGGGCGTCGACATGTTGCGCGAGTCCGGGTACTGGACGATCGCGATGAGGCTCGCGGCCTCGGGGACCGTCAGGTCGGCCGCGCTCTTGTTGTAGTAGTGCTGGGCGGCGGCCTGCACGCCGTAGGTCTGGTCGCCGAAGTACGCGATGTTGAGGTACGCCAGGAGGATGTCGTCCTTGCTGTACTTCTTCTCGAGCCCGATCGCGAACTTCATCTCTTCCAGCTTGCGGTCGAGGGTCGTGGTGGTCGCCTCCTTGTAGGCGGCGTCGCGCTCGTCCGCCGTCGGCAGCTGCTGCGACTGCGCGATGCGGATGTTGCGGACGAGCTGCATCGTCAGGGTCGAGCCGCCACCGCTCGCGCCCAACTCGCCGGCGCCTGCGGAGCCCACGGCCGCGCGCACGAGCGAGGTGACGTCGACGCCGCCGTGCTCGTAGAAGCGACGGTCCTCGCCGGCGACGACGGCGGTCTTGAGGTTCGGGCTGACCTCGTCCCACGAGAGCTCGACGCGGTTCTCGCTGTAGAGGGTCGCGAAGGGGACCTGCTGCCCGCCCTGGGTCGCGTACAGCGTGTTGCGCTGCTGCAGCTTGCCGATCTCGATGTACTCGGGGATCGACTCGAAGACGCCGATCGAACTCGAGGCCGTCATGCCGGCGACCGCGATGGCCGGTGTCACGCCGATGGTCACCAGGAGGCCGGCCAGGACGCTGAAGCCGACGAATCCGAAGAGTGCCCCGATGGCTGACGTGGGCTTCGATTTTTGGGCAGACATAGGATCAGGGTAAGCGACATCGCCGATTTTCAAGCTGAACGGAAGCCGAAATGGTCCTTTGGGAGTACACGACGACGCCCCTGCTGGTGCACAACAGCACGGCGATCCTCAACAACTGGGGCTCCGACGGATGGGAACTCGTCCAGGTGACCCAGGGGCCCGAGGGTGGTCCCGTCGCGTGGCTGAAGCGCCCTCGGCAGGACGCCTGATGACGACGGTCGACGAGCGCCTGGCCGAGCTCGGTCTCGTCCTCCCTCCCGTCGCGGCACCCGCGGGCTCGTACGTCCCTGCCCTCCGCACGGGGTCGCTCGTCTACACGGCGGGGCAGCTGCCGTTCGTCGACGGTCGGCTGCCGACCACGGGCAAGGTGGGTGACGGTCACGGGCTGGTCGAGCCCGCCGACGCGCAGGCGCTGGCCGCGACCTGCGTGCTGAACGCCCTGGCCGCCGCGGCGACGGTGCTCGACTCGCTCGACGACGTCCTCCGCGTCGTCAAGCTGACCGGTTTCGTCGCCTCCGATCCCGGCTTCTCCGGCCAGCCCGGGGTGATCAACGGCGCGTCCGACCTCCTGGGCCAGATCTTCGGCGAGGCCGGGCGTCACGCCCGGAGCGCCGTCGGGGTCGCGGTGCTGCCGCTCGACTCGCCGGTCGAGGTCGAACTCGTCCTCGAGGTCCGCTGACGCGCCTCCTCGTCCGGTCGTGACGACGGCCCCTCCTCTCGACGAGGAGGGGCCGTCGTCGCGCCGGGGTCAGCGCATCTCGGCGGTGATCACCGACATGACCGACGTGTCCGCCAGCGTGGTCGTGTCGCCGACCTCGCGGCCCTCCGCCACGTCCCTCAGCAGGCGGCGCATGATCTTGCCCGAGCGCGTCTTCGGCAGCTCGTCGACGAGCACCACGGTGCGCGGTCGCGCGATCGCGCCGATCTGGTGGGCGACGTGCGCGCGCAGGGTGGCCACCGCCTCCTCGGGGGTCTGCGTCGTCCTCGCCTTGTTCCGCAGGATGACGAAGGCGACCACCGCCTGACCGGTGGTCTCGTCGGCGGCACCGACGACCGCCGACTCGGCGACGATCGGGTGCGACACGAGGGCCGACTCGATCTCGGCGGTCGACAGACGGTGACCCGAGACGTTCATCACGTCGTCGACCCGGCCGAGCAGCCAGATGTCGCCGTCCTCGTCGCGGCGGGCACCGTCGCCGGCGAAGTAGCGGTCGCCGAAGCGGCTCCAGTACGTCTCGACGTAGCGGTCGGGGTCACCCCAGATGCCTCGCAGCATCGACGGCCACGGCTCGGACACGACCAGGAGGCCGCTCTCGCCGTTCGCCACCGGGGTGCCGTGGTCGTCGACCACGTCGACCGAGATGCCCGGCAGGGGGGTCTGGGCCGATCCGGGCTTGGTGGTGGTGACACCCGGCAGCGCCGAGATCATCTGCGCACCCGTCTCGGTCTGCCACCACGTGTCGACGATGGGCGTCCGGCCGGCACCGATCACCTCGCGGAACCACAGCCAGGCCTCCGGGTTGATGGGCTCGCCGACCGACCCCAGGAGGCGCAGGGACGTCAGGTCGCGGGCCGCCGGGATCTCCCTCCCGGACTTCATGAAGCCCCGGATGGCCGTCGGCGCGGTGTAGAAGATCGTCACCCCGTACTTCTCGACGAGGTCCCACCAGCGGCCCGGTGCGGGGAAGTCGGGGGTGCCCTCGTAGAGCACCTGCGTCGCACCGTTGGCGAGCGGGCCGTAGACGACGTAGCTGTGCCCGGTGATCCAGCCGACGTCCGCCGTGCACCAGTAGACGTCGGTCTCGGGGTGCAGGTCGAAGACGACGGAGTGGCTGTAGGCGACCTGCGTGAGGTAGCCCCCGGAGGTGTGCAGGATGCCCTTGGGCTTCCCGGTCGTGCCGCTCGTGTACAGGATGAAGAGCGGGTGCTCGGCCTCGAACGGTTCGGCGACGTGTTCGGCGTCCACGGTCTCGATCGCGTCGTGCCACCAGACGTCGCGGCCGTCGGTCCAGTCGACGTCGTTGCCGCCTCGTCGGACGACGAGGACGTGCTCGACCGTCGAGTCGCCGTCCACCGCCAGGGCCTCGTCCACGGCGGCCTTGAGCGGGGAGACCGCTCCCTTGCGCCAGCCTCCGTCCGCCGTGACGACCAGGCGGGCACCGGCGTCGTCGATGCGCGCGCGCAGGCTCTCGGCGCTGAAGCCGCCGAAGACGACCGAGTGGACCGCCCCGATCCGGGCCACGGCGAGCATGGTCACCACGGCCTCCGGGATCTGCGGGAGGTAGACGACGACGCGGTCGCCCGCCTGTACGCCGAGTGACAGCAGCAGGTTCGCCGCGCGCTTGACCTCGTCGGTGAGCTCGGCGTAGGTCACCGAGCGGGCGTCGCCGGGCTCGCCCTCCCAGTGCAGCGCGACGCGATCCCCGTGCCCTGCCTCGACGTGACGATCGAGGCAGTTGTAGGCGACGTTCAGCGTTCCGTCGGCGAACCACCGGGCGAAGGGCGCGTCCGACCAGTCGAGCGTCTCGGTCGGGACCCGGTCCCACCCCAGCCGCTCGCGGGCCTGCTCGCCCCAGAAGGCGAGGCGGTCGGCGGCGGCTCGTCCGGCGAGGTCCGAGCCGGCGACGGCCGTCCGGGCGAAGTCGGCAGGCGGGGCGAAGGTGCGTCCTTCGGTGGGTCGGTCGTCGGTGCCGTCGAGCATCGGAAGTCCTCTCGCGTCGTTGCGTGAACCGCGGCTCGGAGCCGCGCCGACGACCTTACTCCGGAGGTCCCACCGGGCAAGGGCGGGCCGCGCGCGCGCGGCGGCCGGACGACGTGGTGTTCCGGAGCCGACCTGGGGTACACTTGGCGAGTCGGATTCAATTCCGACGTGCGTCGTGCTGATTCCCCCCAATCGCCCGGCGCACGTGGCGGCACCGGTTCCCCCCAACCGGTGCCGCCCCTCTCTTTTAACCCGGCGGTCGCCCGGGTGGATGGACGGCTCGTCCCCAAGGGCGTTCATCGACGATCCGTCCCCACGGTGCTCTACCGATCTGTCTGTGCCGCCCGGGCGCTCCCTACGGTCGGGACCATGTTCTCCGCGCCTCAGCTCGACACCGCCGGTCACCCGTCCCTCACCCTCCGTCACCCTCCGTCCCGCTTCACCCTGCCTCCCGTTCCGGCGCTCGGCATGGACCGGGGTACAGACGCTCGATTCGGGGTACAAGGACGCCTTGCGCGACCCGAGCGTTCCGCATTCGGGCCCCTGGGGCGCCTCCTCGACGATCCGGCCGTCACCGACGTCTTCGTGACCGGCGGCGTGGGCGTCTGGGTCGATCGCGGCGACGGGGCCGAGCCCGAGACGAGCGTCCATCTCTCCGAGGCCTCGGCTCGGCAGGTCGCGGTGCGCCTGGTCTCGCTCGGGGGACGCCACGTCGACGAGTCGAGTCCGTGCGTCGACGTGCGCCTGGGTGACGGTCTCCGGGTCCACGTCGTCCTGCCTCCGCTGGCGGTCGCGGGGACGGCGATCTCGATCCGGGTGCCCCGGGTCGAGTCGATGTCGCTCCTCGACCTCGATCGTCGGGGGTTCTTCCCCGCGGGGGCCCTCGAGGCGGTGACCGGCTGCGTGGAGCGCCGTGCCAACGTCCTGGTCAGCGGGTCGGGCGGGGCCGGGAAGACCACGTTCCTCGCCGCACTGTTGTCCGAGGCTCCCGTCTCCGACCGCATCGTGACCATCGAGGACGTCGCCGAGTTGCGGCCACGCCATCCACACGTCGTGGCGCTCGAGACGCGGCAGCCCAATCTCGAGGGAGCGGGTGGAGTCGACCTGTCCCGTCTCGTCCGCGAGGCGCTGCGGATGCGACCCGACCGTCTCGTCGTGGGTGAGGTCCGCGGGCCGGAGATCCGCGACCTCCTCTCGGCCCTGAACACCGGGCACGACGGAGGCGCGGGCACGGTCCACGCCAACGGTCTGGACGACGTCCCCGCACGACTCGAGGCGCTCGGAGCACTCGCCGGGCTCGGGGTGGACGCACTCGCCCGGCAGGCCGTCAGCGCGATCGACGCCGTGTTCCACCTCGAGCGACGCGGCGGTCGTCGGAGGCTCGCCGAGATCGGCCATCTCGCGGTGACGCCCGAGGGGCGCCTGGTCGCGCGGACGGGGTCACGGGGGTGACCGGTGGTCCGGGCCGTCGTCCCGGGGGCCGGGGCCCCGGGCGCCGGAGGACGCGGCGGTCACGACTCACGCCGGCCGCCGTCCTGGTCGAACGCCTCGCCGTCCTCATCGGTGCAGGGGTCGCGCCCGCGAGGGCCTGGGGCCACGTCGGCGCGGTCGAACCCCCGGGCGCAATCCGACGGCTCGCCGAGGCGGTCGCGCTCGACGGCGGCGACGGCGTCGCGGTGTCGACGAGCCTCGTGTCCTGGCTCGACACCCGCCCCTTCGAGGGCGCCCAGGACCCCGACGGGCACGACCGCACCTGGAGGCAGGTCGCCTGCGCCTGGCGCGTGGCCGAGACGAGCGGGGCCCCGATGGCCGATTGCCTCCACTCCCTCGTGTCGGCCCTCCGGGCGGCCGACGAGGCGCGCCGTGACGTCCAGGTCGCCCTGAGCGGGCCACGGGCGACCGCGAACGTGGTCCTCGCCCTCCCGCCGGTGGGCCTCCTCTTCTCCCTGGGGCTGGGCTTCGACACCGGTGCGGTGCTCGTCGGCACCCCGATCGGTTGGGCGTGCGTCGGCGTCGCCGGAGGACTCGTGATGGTCGCCCGTCGGTGGAACGCCCGACTCGTGCGCGGCGCCCTCCCGTCGTCGAGGGTGCCGGGCCTGCGCCCCGAACTCCTCGCCGTGGCGTTGTCCGGGGGAGCCTCGTGGTCGGCGGGCCTCGCCACCGTCGACGAGGCGATCGTCTCGTGCGGGATCGAGGCCGCTGTCACCGAGCCACCAGGAGGCGCGGGCCCGGTCGGCGAGTCCGCCGACCGGGTCGAGCGGCGTCGGTGCGAGGCGGTCCTCGACCTGTCCCGTCGTGCGGGGGCATCGGCGGGGCTGCTCCTGCGGTCCGAGGCCCGCGAGCTGCGGCTGGAGGCCCGGACGGCCGCCCAGGCCGCCGCGGGCCGCCTCGGCGTCACCCTGATGCTGCCGCTCGGCGTGTGCATCCTGCCGGCGTTCCTGGTCATCGGGGTCGTGCCGCTGGTCGTCTCGCTCGTGTCGTCCACAGCGGGTTCCTGGTGATCGGTCGTCCCCAGCACGGTGCGACGTCTGCGAGCCGTCCGCGGAATGCCGCCAGGCTCGGAACGTCACCGATGAGGTGCCGACACCCACGAGAGGAACATCATGACCGTTGCCGAGACCCCGTCGCCCGCCGTCCGCACGTCAGGCCCTCCGTCCCCAGCTCGCCGTGCCTCCCCGGCCGGCCGCCTCGCCCCGTTCGGCCGCCTCGCCTCGGTCGCGCGTCGCGTCGCCCGGGCCGACGACGGTGCCGCCACGGCCGAGTACGCCATCGTGATCATGGCCGCGGTGGGCTTCGCCGGCCTGCTCGTCACGATCATGAGGTCGGACGAGGTCCGGAGCATCCTCTCCGACCTGGTCCGGTCCGCCCTGTCGGTCGGGTGATCGCCGTGACGACCGGGGTCCGTGCGCGCCTCGTCCGTCTCCTCCGTCGAGTGGACGACGAGAGGGGAAGCGCGACGGTCGAGTTCGCGATGACGATGCCCGCCCTGATCCTGGTCGTCTCGTTCGTCGCGGCGAGCCTGGGCGTGACCTCGCAGTCGGTCCGCCTCGCCGACGCCGCCGCCGTGGTCGCCCGGCAGACCGCCCGGGGCGACCGTGGTTCGGTGGGCTCGACCCTCGCCCGGCTCGCGCCGGGCGCGGCGGTGTCCGAGTTCGTCACCGCCGACCTCGTCTGCGTCGACCTCCGCCGGCAGGTACGGCTCGGTCTCGTCGGCGAGGTCGCGTTGGCCTCCCGCAGCTGCGCACCGCGGGCCGGGGGATGACCCTCCGCCAGCTCCTCGGGAGCGACCGCGGCAGCTCGAGCGTGCTGGCGGCCGGCGGGCTCGTGACGATCACCGTCCTCGCCGTCGCTCTCGTCGGATCGCACTCGGCCCTCGCGGTCCGGTCGCGCACGGCCGGGGCGGCCGACGCGTCGGCGCTCGCCGCAGCCGACGCCCTGTCGGGGGCCGTCGTCGGTGCCGCCTGCGACCGCGCCGCCGCGACCGCCGAGGCGAACGGCGTCTCTCTCTCGGCCTGCGTCGTCGCGGGTGCGGAGGTCACGGTGGAGGTCTCGACGACCTTCGGTCCCCTCGACGTCGGGGCCCGGGCGACCGCCGGTCCGCCGCCCGCGACGGCCCCGTCCCGGGGCGGCGGCCCGTGAAGGGGGCCCGGGCGTCGGGTGTGTATGGTGTGGCTGTCGGCTGCACGGCTCCCGACGTTCCTCGGGGTCGGTGGGAGCGATCGAGCACCCCGTCCTCGCCCTGCAGCCCCTCGCCCGGTCCGTCGGACCGGGTCGCCGCACCACCACCCAAGGAGTCCCGTGCCAGGCACGAAGAAACTGGTCATCGTCGAGTCGCCCGCCAAGGCCAAGACGATCGGGCAGTACCTCGGCGACGGATACGAGGTGCTGGCCTCCGTCGGTCACATCCGCGACCTCGTCGAGCCCAAGAACCTCCCGGCTGAGCTGAAGAAGGGGTCGATGGGCAAGTTCTCCGTCGACGTCGAGAACGGCTTCGAGCCCTACTACGTCGTCTCGGACGCCAAGAAGAAGACGGTCTCCGACCTCAAGCGCGCGCTGAAGAACGCCGACGAGCTCTACCTCGCGACAGACGAGGACCGCGAGGGCGAGGCCATCGCGTGGCACCTCCTGCAAGAGCTCAAGCCCAAGGTGCCGGTCAAGCGCATGGTCTTCCACGAGATCACGAAGGACGCCATCCAGAAGGCGCAGGAGAACACCCGCGACCTCGACACCGCCCTGGTCGATGCGCAAGAGACCCGTCGCATCCTCGACCGCCTCTACGGCTACGAGGTCTCGCCCGTGCTGTGGCGCAAGGTCGGCCCCGGTCTCTCGGCCGGGCGCGTACAGTCGGCGGCGACCCGTCTCGTCGTCGACCGCGAGCGTGAACGCCTCGCCTTCGTCTCCGCCTCCTACTGGGACCTCACCGCGACCTTCGAGCCCGTCGCGGCCGAGGGGGAGTCGAAGGTCGCCTTCGGGTCACGCCTCGTCCGCGTCAACGGAGGACGCGTGGCCGCGGGGCGCGACTTCGACGACCGGGGCCGCTTGAAGAACGATGCCGTCGCGCTCGACGAGGCGGCCTCGCGGGCGCTCGCCGAGGCGCTGGGTTCGTCGGACGTCGAGATCGTCGTCGGCTCGGTGGACTCGAAGCCCTACACCCGCCGACCGGCGGCTCCCTTCACGACGTCGACCCTCCAACAGGAGGCAGCGCGCAAACTGCGCTTCTCGGCCCGACAGACCATGAGCGTCGCGCAGTCGCTCTACGAGAACGGCCACATCACCTACATGCGCACCGACTCGCCGGCGCTGTCGCAGCAGGCGATCGGTGCGGCGCGCAGCCAGGCGGCCAAGCTCTACGGGTCCGACACCGTCCCCGACAAGCCCCGGCTGTACACGGGCAAGAGCAAGAACGCCCAGGAGGCGCACGAGGCCATCCGTCCGTCGGGCGACACCTTCAAGACGCCGTCCGAGATGCAGAACGTCCTGCGGGGCAACGACTGGAAGCTCTACGACCTCATCTGGAAGCGCACGGTCGCCTCGCAGATGGCGGACGCCAAGGGCTCGACCGCCTCGGTCGTCGTCTCGGCGACGACCTCGGGGCTCGTCGAGGGCATCGCGCCCCGCGCCGCCGCCGGGACGCTCGCCGAGTTCGCCGCGTCCGGCACGGTGATCACCTTCCGCGGGTTCCTCAACGCCTACGAAGAGGGGCGTGACGAGGACCGCCACGGAGCAGCCGAGCCGGCCGAGGCCAAGCTGCCCCCGCTGACCGCCGGTCAGGCGCTCGGCCTCGACGAGGTCGAGGCGAAGGGCCACGACACGTCGGCACCGCCGCGCTACACCGAGGCGAGCCTCGTCAAGACCCTGGAAGAGCTCGGCATCGGACGCCCCTCGACCTACGCCGCCATCATGTCGACCATCGTCGACCGTGGCTACGTCACCCCTCGCGGAACGGCCCTCGTCCCGAACTGGATCGCCTTCTCGGTGGTCCGTCTGCTCGAGGACTACTTCGCCGACCTGGTCGAGTACGACTTCACGGCCAGCATGGAGGACGACCTCGACCTCATCGCCGGTGGTGACGCCGACCGCGTGGACTGGTTGAACGGCTTCTACTTCGGCAACGAGTCGCACCGTGGTCTCCGCAAGGTCATCGACAACCTGGGCGAGATCGACGCGCGCGACATCAACTCCATCGTGCTCGCCGACGGCGTGACCCTGCGCATCGGTCGCTACGGCCCCTACCTCGAGGCGCCGGGCGACGACCCCGAGACGCCCCGTCGGGTCAACGTGCCCGAGGACCTCGCTCCCGACGAGTTGACGGCCGAGAAGGCACGCGAGCTCATCGACGCCCCCGTCGTCGGCGACCGCGTACTGGGTCTGAACCCCGAGACGGGCAAGGAGGTCATCGCGAAGGACGGCCGCTTCGGCCCGTACGTGACCGAACGGACCCCCGAGTCGGCGACCGACGAGATCACGGCCGACCCGGCGACGGGAGAGGTGACCGAGCCGTCGTCCGCCGCCGCCGCCGCGACCACGACCGGGGCCAAGAAGGCTCCGGCGAAGAAGGCCCCCGCCAAGAAGACCGCCGCTCCGAAAGAACGCACGGCGTCGCTCTTCAAGAGCATGGGCGTCGACACGGTCGACCTCGACACGGCGCTGCGGCTGCTCGACCTGCCCCGGACCGTCGGCACCGACCCCGAGAGCGGCGTCGAGATCCAGGCGCAGAACGGGCGCTACGGCCCCTACCTCAAGAAGGGCACCGACACCCGGTCGTTGACGAGCGAGGACCAGATCTTCGAGATCGACCTGCCCGGGGCGCTCGAGCTCTACGCCCAGCCGAAGTACGGTGCCCGCAAGGCCAGCAGCGCCCTGAAGGAGTTCGAGGCCGATCCCGTGAGCGGCAAGCCCATCAAGGTGAAGGACGGCCGGTTCGGCCCGTACGTCACCGACGGCGAGACGAACGCGACCATCCCGCGGGGCGAGACGGTGGAAGAGGTCGACTTCGACCGCGCCGTCCAGCTGCTCGCCGACAAGCGGGCCAAGGGTCCGGCCAAACCCAAGGCGGCCGCCAAGAAGGCTCCGGCCAAGAAGGCACCCGCCAAGAAGGCCACCACGGCCAAGGCACCGGCCAAGAAGGCCACCACCGCGAAGACGGCCACCGCCAAGACGACCACCGCGGCGAAGAAGGCGCCGGCTGCGAAGACGCCGGCCCCGAAGGCCCCGGCGGCCGAGTGACCGGCGGGGTAGGCCCTCGAGTCGAGGGCGCACGCTGACCATGCCCCTCTGGGAACACCTCACGGGTCAGCCCGACGCCATCGAGGCGTTGACAGCGGCGGCTTCCACCCAGCCCGGCAACGCCTCGATGACCCATTCGTGGCTCATCACCGGCCCGCCCGGCTCGGGTCGCTCCAACCTCGCCTACGCCTTCGCGGCCGCGTTGCTCTCACGAGAGCCGGCCGACGAGGAGGCGACCCTCCGGCAGGTCGCCGCGAGGTCGCATCCCGACCTCGCGGTCCTCAGCACGGAACGCATCATCATCACGATCGACGAGGTCCGGTCCCTGGTCGCGGCGAGCCAGTTCTCGCCGTCGGTGGGTCGCTACCGGGTGGTCGTCATCGAGGACGCCGACCGCATGACCGAGCGGACCTCGAACCTCCTGCTCAAGGCGCTCGAGGAGCCGCCACCCCGGACGGTCTGGCTGCTGTGCGCCCCGAGCGAGGCCGACCTCATCCCGACGATCCGCTCCCGCGTCCGCAGCGTGCGCCTCCGCATGCCCGCCGTGGCCGACGTCGCCGCGCTCCTCGAGGACCGCGACGGGGTGGAGTCGGAGATCGCCCTCGTGGCGGCCCGGGAGGCCCAGAGCCACATCGGCATGGCGCGGCGCCTGGCGCTCGACTCCTCGGCGAGGTCGCGACGTCGTCAGACCCTCGAGACCGCCCTGGGCATCCGCAGCGTCTCGGACGCCGTCATCGCGGCGGCGACCCTGCTCGCGGTGGCGGGCGACGACGCCAAGGCGATCACGGAAGAGCGTGACGCCGAAGAACGGGCGAGCGCCCTGCGCTCCCTGGGCGTCGAGCCGGGTGGCACCGTGCCTCCGGCGTTGCGGAGCCAACTGCGCGCCCTCGAGGACGACCAGAAACGCCGAGCGACCCGGAGCCTCCGCGACGGGATCGATCGCATCATGGTCGACCTCCTCTCGCTGTACCGCGACGTCCTGCTGCTGCAGCTGGGCGTCGACGAGCAGCCCATCAACGAGGCCATCCGGGCACAGCTCGACGCCGCGGCGACCGCTTCCACCCCGGCCGCGACCCTGGCCGTCCTCGACGCGATCGCCCTGGCCCGCCGCCGCATCGAGGCCAACGTGTCGCCGGCCATGGCGCTCGAAGCCATGCTGGTGGTCGTCAGCCGTCACGCCACCCGCTGACCCGCGCCGGCGACACCGGCGCCGGCGGCACCGGCCC
>NZ_JACYNS010000055.1:0-15559 GCF_014839405.1 Frigoribacterium sp. CFBP 13605
GGCATGCGCCAGCGCGTGCTCATCGCGATCGCCCTGGCACGGGAGCCGCAGCTGCTCATCGCCGACGAGCCGACGGTCGAGCCGCCGGGGCCCCGGCCGTCACCCGACGTGGTGTCCGTCACGGGGTCAGGCCGCGGCCTCGTGGCGACCGCCGAGCTCGAGCATGGTCACGCCGCCGATGACGAGGACGATGCCGCCGAGCTGGACGAGGGTCAGGGGCTCCTTGAAGAAGATCCAGCTGATGAGGGCGACGAGGACGACGCCGACGCCGGCCCAGATCGCGTAGGCGATGCCGAGCGGCACGCCCTTGCTCAGCGACTGCGAGAGCATCGCGAACGCGAAGACGTAGCCGACCACGACCGCCGCGTACTGCCACCACTTGGCGTCGGGGCCGCTGGTGACCTTGAGGAAGCTCGTGGCGAAGACCTCGCCGACGATGGCGAGCGCGAGGAAGAGGTAACCCATGACGGCGTCCTGTCGAGACGTGCGACGGTCCCGGAGGCGACCTGCGGCCGGGGGAGCACGAATGGGACAAATGTACCAGAAAGCGAGATCCGTGGTCGGAGCCGCGGCCTAGGCTCGACGGGTGTTCGAACTCCACCACCTGAGCGCCCACGAGCAGTGGGACTGGCTGCGTCGCGGCGAGGTCTCGCCCCGTGAGCTGACCACCCACTACCTGGAGCGCATCGCCCGCCTCGACGGCGACGTCGGCGCGTTCGTGACGGTGACCGGCGAGGCCGCCCTCGCGCGGGCCGACGCCCTGGCCGCCGGAGGCCCCTCGGTCGCGCCGCTCTGGGGGCTGCCGCTGGCCGACAAGGACCTCAGCGACCGCGCGGGCGTGCCGACCTGGTCGGGCTCACGCCTCAGCAGGGGCCGGGTGCCCGAGACGTCGGCCGAGATCACCGAGGCGCTCGACGAGGCCGGCGCGATCAGCGTGGGCAAGACGGCCACGCCCGAGTACGGGTTGACCGCGTACACCGAGACGCTCGTGGGCCCTCCGACGCGCAACCCGTGGGCGCCCGAGACGGGCGCGGGCGGGTCGAGCGGCGGCGCCGCGGCCGCCGTCGCCGCGGGGTTGTTGCCGTTCGCACCCGGGTCCGACGGCGGGGGCAGCATCCGCATCCCGGCCGCCGCCACGGGCCTCGTCGGACTCAAGCCCTCCCGGGGACGCGTGCCGGCGCAGTCGGGTCTGACGAGCCTCGCGGGCCTGCCGGTCGGCGGGGCCCTGGCCCGGTCGGTGGCCGACGCCGCCCTGCTGCTCGACGCGATGGTGTCGCCCGACGGGCGCGAACCGCGGCACCACCAGGCCCTCTGGGCACCTCCGTCACCCGACGGCGCCTACCTCGGCACGGCCGTGCGGGGTGAGGGACGCTTCCAGGTCGCCGTCATGACGACGAGCCCGTGGGACGACGCGTTCGACGTCCGGGTCGACCCGCGCCTCCTGGGCGTCCTCGGCGAGACCGCCGACCTGCTCACGACGATGGGGCACGGCGTGGACGAGACCACCCTGCCGGCGTCCGACTACCCGGCGTTGTTCCGCACGATCTGGCAGGCGGGGGCGGCGGGCATCCCGGCCGAGACCGAGGCCGACCTGGCGCTGCTCGAGCCCGTCACCCGGTGGCTGGTCGAACAGGGGCGACGCGTCACGGCGCGAGAGCTGTCGGCGGCGCTCGTCGGGCTCGCGGCGTTCGAACGAGTCGTCGTCGAGCGGTTCTCGGCCTTCGACGCCGTCCTGACGCCGACCCTGGCGATGCTGCCGCGCCCGCTCGGCTGGTACGACGCCGAGGACGCCGAACGCAACTTCGAGCAGCAGTGCCTGTACTCGCCGTTCACGTCGTTCGTCAACGTGGCCGGGCTGCCGGCGATCAGCCTCCCGGTGGGCGAGGTCGACGGCGTGCCCGCGGGCGTGCAGCTGATCGGGCGACCGGGGCGCGAGGACGTCCTGCTCGCGCTCGGCGCCCAGCTCGAGCGGCGGCTGCGGTGGCAGCGTCGGCACCCGCCGATGTGGTGAGCCGCGTGGGCACCGCTGACGAGCCGGGGCTCAGTCGAGCGTCGGCACCGAGTCGACCAGCGTCCGCGTGTAGTCGTGCCGCGGTCGACGCAGCACGTCGTCGGTGAGGCCCTGCTCGACGATGTGACCGTCTCGCAGCACGGCGACCCGGTCGGCGAGGTGCTGCACGAGTCCGATGTCGTGCGACACGAGCAGCAGCGACAGCCCGCGTTCGTCGCGCAGCTCGCGCAGCAGCTCGAGGATCTGCGCCCGCACGGTGACGTCGAGCGCACTCATGGGCTCGTCGCCGATCAGCAGCCGCGGCCCGTGCACGAGGGCCCGGGCCAGGGCGATGCGCTGCCGTTGGCCCCCGCTGAACTCGTGGGGCCAGGCCTCGGCGTCGTGCGCCGAGAGGCCAACCCGTTCGAGCATCTCTGCGACCAGGCGGTCGTGGTCGCCCTCGACGCGTAGGGCGCGCAGCGGCTCGGCCACGGTGTCGCCCACGCGCATGCGGGGGTCCAGCGAGGCGTAGGGGTCCTGCAGGACGATGCCCGTCTGGCGCCTCAGCCAGCGCAGGCGCGAGGCGCGGTCGGGGGCGACCGTGCGCCCGTCGAAGGTCACCGTGCCGGACGTCGCCCGGTCGAGGGCCAGCAGCAGGCGCACCAGCGTGGACTTGCCCGAGCCGGACTCACCGATCAGCGCGACGCTCTCGCCGGCGGCGACCTCGAGGTCGGCGTCGACCAGGGCGTGGCGCAAAGGGCCCGGTCGGAAGGGCGAACGGCGCGGCAGGGTGAAGGTGCGAGTGAGGCCCCGGGCGACGAGCAGAGGAGGCGCGGGTGCGGTGGTCGGGTCGCTCACGAGGCCCTCCAGGTCGTCGCTCTCGTGGCCTCGACGAGCCCGCGGGTGACCTCGTGCTCGGGGCGGTGCAGCAGCTGCTCGACGGGGCCCCGCTCGACGACGCGCCCGTGCGACAGCACCGCCGCGTGGTCGGTGATGCGCGAGAGCACGGCGAGGTCGTGCGTGACGAAGAGCAGCGACGTCCGCTGCTCGTCGACCAGGCGCTGGAAGAGCGCGAGCACCTCGGCCTGCGTGGTGACGTCCAGCGCGGTGGTCGGCTCGTCGGCGAGGACGAGCCCCGGCCGGTTGATCAGCGCCATGGCGATGCCGACGCGCTGCCGCTGACCGCCCGAGAGCTGGTGCGGGTAGAGGTCCACGACGGTCTCGGGGTCGGGCAGGCCGACCTCGGCGGCCGCGGCCACCGCTCGCGAGCGGGCGTCCCGGCGACCGACGCGGCCGTGCAGGCGGAGGGGCTCGACGATCTGTCGCCCGACGGTCACGACGGGGTCGAGGGCCGTGCGGGGGTCCTGGAAGACCGTGCCGACGACGCGGCCGCGCAGGCCGGCCAGGTTGCGCTCGGACGCCCCGAGCAGTTCGCGTCCGTCGAGCCGGATGCTGCCCGTCGCGCGGGCGCCGTCGGGCAGGAGGCCGAGCACGGCCAGCGTCGTCATCGACTTGCCCGAACCGGACTCGCCGATCAGTCCGACCCGCGCACCGTCGGGCACGTCGAGCGAGAGGCCGTCGACGACGCGGCGGCCGCCGACGGTCACGGTGAGGTCGTCGATCACCAGGCTCACGAGACGACCCCCGGGGTGGTCGAGGTGCCTGCGGCGCCCGGGGCGGTGGCCCGCGGGGAAGTGGTGGACGGAGCCGGCGTCGCGGGGGAGCCCGGGGTGCCATGTCCCGTCCGCCGGGACCGCAGCCGGGGATCGGAGGCGTCGCGCACGGCGTCGCCCAGCAGGTTGAGCGCCAGGACGGTCAGCGTGATGGCGAGCCCGGGCCAGACGACCGACCCCGGGTGCACGCCGATGAACTTCTGCAGGTCGCTCAGCAGACGCCCCCACGAGGCGGTGTCGGCAGGGGCGCCGTAGCCGAGGAACGACAGTCCGGCCTCGGCGAGCACGCTCGTGGCCATCGACAGCGAGAGCTGGACGACGAAGACGGGCGCGATGTTCGGCAGCACGTGGCGACGCAGCACGGCCCCGGTGCCGAGCCCGTTCGCCCGGGCGGCGAGCACGTAGTCGGTCCGCGCCACCTGACGGATCTCGGACCGGCCGACCCGGGCGATCGTCACGCCGTAGCCGATCCCCACGGCGACGACCACGACGGTGAGGGACCCGCCGAACGCCGCGGCGAGGGCCATGGCGATCAGGAGCGTCGGGAACGCCACGAGCACGTCGATCAGCACGGCGACCGACTCGCGCACCCAGCGGGACGTCAACGAGCCGAGGGCGGCCAGTCCCACCCCCACCACGGTGGCGACCACTCCCGAGGCGACGGCGACCACGACCGTCGTGCCGGTCGCCGCGACGACGTAGCTGAAGATGTCGCGCCCGATCGAGTCGGTGCCGAAGGGGTGACCGAGCGAGGGCGTCAGCCAGGCCGAGTAGGGGTCGGTGTCGAAGGGGTCGAGCGGGGTCCAGAACCGGCTGACCAGGGCGGACAGGACGATCAGGGTCAGCCAGCCGGCGCCGAACGCGCCCTGCGGTCGACGCAGCAGCTCGCGGACGAAGGCGCCGCGCCTCATCGGTCGTCCTCGCGGAGGCGCGGGTCGAGCCGCCGGTGCACGACGTCGATCACGAGGCCGATGAACAGCACGAGCGTGGTCAGCGTCATCAGTTCACCCTGCACCTTGGTCAGGTCGCGGCGGCCGACGTCGGTCACCAGCATGCGGCCGAGCCCGGGCAGCGTGAACAACTGCTCGACGACGACGGCCGACACGATCAGGCCGGCCACCTGCAGGCCGAGGATCGACACGATGCTGAGCATCACGTTGGGCAGCCCGTGTCGCACGAGGGCGCGCGACCGGGTCATGCCGTTGGCGGCGGCCGTCCGCACGTAGTCCTGGTCCAGGGCCCCGAGCGCCGCCGACCGGGTGAAGCGCAACAACACGGCCCCCTCGACGATGCCGATGGTGAGGGCCGGCAGCACGAGCGAGCGCAAGGCCCGCCCGGGCTCGCTCCACCCGTCGGCCGGGAACCCCTGCGTCGGCAGCAACCGCAGCGTCACGGCGAAGACGCCGATCAGCAGCATGCCCGCCCAGACGACCGGCACGGCCGCGAGCAGCTGGGCCCCGGTGCCGAGGACGACCCCGGAGGCGCGGCCACGGCGGAGCGCGCTCGTCACGCCGAGCGGGATGCCGATCAGCAATCCGAAGACCAGGGAGAGCCCCGCGAGGGGCAGGGTGACGGCCAGCTTGTCGAGCACCTCGTCGACCACCGGCGTCCCCGTGACGAGCGATTCGCCCAGGTCGAGCCTCAGCAGCCCGCCGGCCCAGTCGAGGTACTGCACGACGACGGGACGATCGAGGCCGAGCTGCTGACGGAGGGCGGCGACCTGCTCGGGTGAGCCGGTCGTGCCGGCGATCGTCTGGGCGACGTCGCCCGGCAGCAACCGCAGCGTCGCGAAGATCAGCACGCTGGCGACGACCAGCCCCCCGACGAAGAGGAGCAGGCGGCCGACGACGAAGCGGGTCACTCCGTCGTGGCCAGGTCAGCCAGGTCGAGGCGGGTCGTGGTCGAGCTCGTCGGGAACCCGGTGACGCCGTCGTGGATCGCCGTCAGCGTCGTGGCCGTGTAGAGCCATTCGGCCGGTGCGTCGTCCGAGACGATCGTCGCCGCCTCGGCGAGCTTCTCGTCGGCCACCTCCGGGTCGGTCGCCGCGATCGACTCGGCGTAGAGCTGTTGCACGGGGGCGCTGTCGTAGCCCCAGTAGTAGTCCGGGTTCGCCCAGTTCGCGAAGTCGTGCGTCTCGGCGTGGTTGACCATGCTGAGCTCGAAGTCCTTGTTCACGTAGACGTCGTCGAGCCAGGTGCTGAAGTCGACCTGCTGCACCGTCAACGTGACGCCGACCGCCTTGAGTTGCGTCGTCAGCACGTCGCCGATGGCGGCCGGGTAGACGTTGGGGTACTCGAGGGTGAGTGAGAGGTCACCCTCGTGACCGGCCTCGGCCAGCAGGTCCTTCGCCTCGTCGGGGTCGTAGGAGTCGACGCTCGTGAGGTCCTCGTAGCCGGGGTCGAGCTCGGGGATCGGGCCCCCCTGGTCCACCGCCGACCCGCCGACGGCGGCGATCAGGGCATCGTTGTCGATCGCGAGGCGCAGGGCCTTGCGGACCTTCGCGTCGGTGAAGGGGGCGACGGCGTTGTTGAACGCGAGGGTGTACTTGTCGGTCGTCTTGCCCTTCTCGAGGGTGATGCCGTCCACGCCGTCGAGCTGGGTCGACAGGGTCGCGTCGACCGCGGTCTGCACATCGACGTCACCCGAGATCGAGGCGTTGATCGCCGCGGACGGGTCGGTCACGTAGCGGAAGGTCACGCCCGCGACCTTCGCCGGGGTGCCCCAGTAGTCGTCGAAGCGCCCGAGCTGCAGGTTGTCGCCCTGTCGCCAGCTCGTCAGCTCGAAGGGGCCGGTGCCGTTCGCCGTCGTCGAGAGGTCGTTCGTCGCGGACTGCTGGAGCACGAGGCCCGCGCGACCGGTGAGGTCGAACAGCAGGGACGAGTCGGGTCGCGAGAGCGTCAGCACGACGGTGTCGGCGGCGGGCGCCGTGATGGTCGAGACCGCGGCGAGGTCGGAATGGCTCGCGAGCGAGGCGTCGTCCTTGACCTGGGACAGCGACCAGACGACGTCGTCGGCCGTCATCGCGGCCCCGTCGTGGAAGGTCACGCCGTCGTGCAGCGTGAACGTGTAGGTCAGGCCGTCGTCGCTGACCGTGTGGCTCGCGGCCAACACGTCGCGGATCTCGTTGTCCTGCGTGCGGCCGACGAGGCCCTGGTAGACGTTGTCGATCAGCACCTGGTCGAGCGCGATGCCGGCCGTGGTGCGGATGTCGAGGTCGCTCGGCTCGAGCACGAGGCCGACCGTGACGGTCGCGTCGGGGTCGGGGGTGCCCGACCCGTCGGGGGACGAGGCGGACGAGCAACCCGTCGCGAGCAGCAACAGCGCGGCGACGGCGGCGGAGAGGGGGAGGGTGCGCACCTGGTGGGGCCTTCCGGGGATGGCCGTGGCGGATCGTCCACGGCGACGGGGGACCGGGGGCGCGGGAGAGCCCCTCGGTCGTTCGGCGGGGGAGTCCCGGTCGCTGCTGAACCGGTCCACGCGATCCGTCACCGTGTTGCTGTCGGACACGGCACGGCCCCTTGCGCCGGGCGTCGCTGACGGACTCCCGAACCCGTCAGAACTTACCATCACGGCAGCGAGGTCGCTGTCAATCGAGAGACCCGTGTGGCGGATGAGGCAAGCCTTACCTATATTGAAGGGGTCATGCTCCTCGTAGACCAGAACCCGCCCCTGCCGCACGACGCCCTGCGCGTCCTGTTCGCCGCCGACGCGACCTCGATCCCCGTCCTGCGAGAGATGCTCTCGGTCCTGCCGATCTGCGCGAGGGGCCAGGTGTTCGTCGAGGTCGAGAGCGCTGCCGACGTCGTGCCGCTCGCCTCGCCGGGTCGCGTCACGGTCACCTGGCTCGCGCGGGACCGCCGCTCGGGCGTGCCCGGCACCGGCACCGCCTGCGCCCCCGGCCAGGCCCTCGAGCGGGCGGTCCGTGCGTGGCTCGGCGAGATGTACGTCGAACCCGAGACCGTCGCGACGGGTGACCACGTCGTCTGGATCGGCGGCCCGCCCTCGTTCGCCTACGACCTGCGGCACGACCTGCACCAGCTCTTCCACGTCGGCACCCCCGCCGCGGCCTGACCGGCTCCCTCGATGACGATCACGTCCCCGGGCACGTCCACGTCCGCCGCCACCGTCGAACGACCGGCGAAGCCGGCCCACCGCCCCTACCGCGTCCGGGTCGCGGCCGTGCGTCGGCTCGCTCCGTCGTTCGTGCGCATCACGTTCACCGGTGACGACCTGGGCGACTTCGGCGTCGACGGCCTCGACCAGCGCATCAAGGTCGTCCTGCCCCTCGAGGCCACCGGCTACGACACGTTCCCGACCGACGACTGGTACGCCTCGTGGCGCGCCCTGCCGCCCGAGCAGCAGAACGCCTTCCGCACCTACACGGCCCGGGCCGCCCGCCCCGAGCGGCGCGAGGTCGACGTCGACTTCGTCTGCCACGGCGACACCGGCCCCGCCTCGGCCTGGGCCGGGCGCGCGCGCGTCGGTGACGAACTCATGCTGATCGGGCCGGACGCGACGAGCGGCGTCACCGGCAGCGGCGTCGAGTGGTCACCGGGTGACGCGCGCACCGTGCTGCTGGCCGGCGACGAGACGGCGGCCCCGGCCATCTGCTCCATCGTCGAGGCCCTGCCGGTCGACGCCCGGGGGTGCGTCTTCATCGAGATCCCGACCGCGGCCGACGAGCTCGACCTCGTCGCGCCTCCCGGGGTCGACGTCCACTGGCTGCCGAGGCGAGACGCCACGTCCGGTCACGGTGAGGCCCTGGTGGTCGCCGTCCGCCGCTGGACCGCCCGCTACGTGACCGCCTGGCACCACGGCGTCGAGGTGAGCGAGGTCGACATCGAGCACGACATCCTCTGGGACGTCCCGCAGGGCGACGATCCGCGCGGCACCGCCGTCAGCTCCGACCTGTACGCCTGGTTCGCCGGCGAGGCGGGGGCGATCAAGACGCTCCGACGCTTCCTCGTCAGCGAGGTCGGCATCGACCGGCGCCAGGTCGCCTTCATGGGCTACTGGCGGGTCGGCAAGTCCGAGTCCTGAGGCGAGGCCCTCGACGACGAAGGAGGCGCGACCACGTCGGTCGCGCCTCCTTCGTCTCGTATCGTGGTCGCGCCTAGACCTCGGCGGGCACACCGACGAGCTCGGAGGTGCGCTCCCAGAGGGCCTCGGCGAGCAGGGGATCGGTGGCCTGGCGGTGCAGGCGACCGTGCGGCGACAGCTGGTCGAAGTAGGTGCCGCTCTCGACCGAGATCGTCGTGGGCCCGGCGAGCTGGATCAACGGCACGGCGCCGGCCGACGCCGAGATGCCGTAGTTGCCGTTGGTCAGGACGTTCGCGACCCTCATCGAGCGTGAATCCGAGCCGAAGCCGGTCATCACGATGCCCGGGTGGAACGAGAACGCGTCGAGGCCCGTGCGCTTCGCCAGTTCACTGATGAACAGGACGGTCTCGATCTTGGTCGTGCCGTACTGACGCCAACCCCCGGCCCATCGACGCTTCGACCAGTTGATGTCGTCGAGCCGGACGTGCCCGAGCAGGTTGGCCGCGCTGGCCGTCGACACGACCCGGCCACCGCTCTCGACGAGGCGGGGCAGGAGGAGCCTGGTCAGGAGGAACGGTGCGAGGTGGTTCGACTGGAGGGTGCGCTCGAACCCGTCTGCGGTGAGGCCTCGTTCGCTGACGAGACCTCCGGCGTTGTTGGCGAGGGCGTCGATGCGGGGATAGCGCTCCAGCAACCGGTCGGCCAACGACCGGACGTCGTCGAGCCGGTCGTAGTCGACCAGGAAGGCCGTCCCGCCCACCTCGTCGGCGACCGCCTGGGTGCGTTCCGGGTTGCGTCCGACGACGCCGATCTCGGCGCCGCCCTTCGCGAGCTCGCGGGCGGCCTCGCGGCCGATGCCGCTGCTCGCCCCGGTGATGATCACGGTGCGGGTCATCGATATCCGCCCTTCTCGAGGCCGGCCTCGATCTCGAATCTGTTCGACAGCGGGTCGCTGCCGGCCAGGAAGTACAGTACGGGCATCAGCATGCCGTACCTCTGCCACTGACGGACGTGCACGGCCTCGTGTTCGAGGACGCGTGGCCCGTCGTTGTCCCGGGTCAGGTAGACCCGACCGACACAGGTGCCTCCCCGCTTGAACGCCCAGCGGGGCAGGCCGCTGCACACGATCAGGTCGCCGACCACGCGGACCCGCCCCACGCTGAGCGGCACCCCGACCGCGAGACCGACGGCCGTCGCCCAGGCGCAGCCGAGTCTCGAGATCGGGGAGTCGAGCAGAGGGTTCTTCACGGACGGCCGTAGGCGTCGAGCAGGCGCAGCCAGACTTCGCTCACCGTCGGGTACGACGGGACGGCGTGCCACAGCCGGTCGATCGGCACCTCGCCGACGACGGCGATCGTGGCGGCGTGCAGCAGGTCGCTGACGTCCGGGCCGACGAAGGTCGCGCCGACGATCACCCCGCGCGACTCGTCGACGACCAGCCGCGCCTGTCCCGCGTACTCGTCCGAGTGGATCGCCGAACCGGCGACCGCGGCGAGGTCGTAGTCCACGACCTTGACGTCGATGCCTCGCTTGCCGGCGGCGTCGGCCGTGAGGCCGACGCTCGCGACCTCGGGGTCGGTGAAGGTGACCTGCGGCACTGCTGCGTCGTCGGCGGTCGCGACGTGTGCACCCCACGGCTCGGCGTGCACGGGCTTTCCGAAGGCGCGGGCGGCGATGACCTCGCCGGCGGCGCGGGCCTGGTACTTGCCCTGGTGGGTGAGCAGGGCGCGGTGGTTGACGTCGCCGACGCCGTAGAGCCAGTCGGTGCCCTTGACGAGCATGGTGTCGTCGACGTCGAGCCAGTCGCCCGGGGTGAGCCCGACGTTCTCGAGGCCGAGGTCGGAGGTGCGGGGGACACGGCCGGTCGCGACGATGATCTCGTCGGCGACGACCGTGGAGTCGTCGTCGAGGGTGACCTCGACCGTGTCGTGCTCGGTGCGCAGCACGGTCGAGGGCGAGGCCCCGAGGCGCACGTCGACGCCGAGACCCCTCAGCGAGTCGGCCACGAGTTCGCCGGCGAAGGGCTCCTGGCCACCCAGCAGACCACTGCGGGCGATCAGGGTGACGGTCGAGCCGAGCTGCTGGTACGCCGTGGCCATCTCGGCGGCGACGACGCCACCGCCGACGATGACGACGCTCTGCGGCATCGACTCGACGCTCGTGGCCTCACGGCTGGTCCAGGGCTTCGCCTCGGCGAGGCCGGGGATGTCGGGCAGGAGCGCCGACGAACCGGTCACCGCGGCGACGGCGTACGTCGCGTGGTGCACCTCGCCGTTCACCGTCACTTCCTTGACGCCGGTGATGGTGGCGTGCCCGCGGATCAGGTCGATGCCGGCGCCCTCGACCCAGTCGGCCTGGCCCGAGTCGTCCCAGTTGCTGGTGAACGAGTCGCGGCGACGCAGCACGGCGGCGACGTCGACGTCACCGGTCACGGCCTGCTTGGCCCCGTCGAGCGACTTCGCCGCACGGACGACGGCGCTCGAGCGGAGCAGCGCCTTCGACGGCATGCAGGCCCAGTACGAACACTCGCCCCCGACGAGCTCGGCTTCCACGAGCCCCACCTTGAGGCCGTTGCGGGTGGCGTAGTCGGCCACGTTCTCGCCGACAGCGCCGGCTCCGATCACGATGAGGTCATAAGTCGTCATGGCCCCGACGCTAGTCGCCCGGGGCCTGGCGTTCTCAGGCGGGTCCCCGGGCGGACGTGGCCGTTTCGTGAAACCCCGCTGGGTCTTTCCTGAACGGCACGAGCGAGATCCGGGAGGCACGGGTAGCGTCCCTCACATCAGCGCACCACCGCGATCGTTGCGGGGGAGCGCGTCAACCTACGAGGAGGCACACATGGGACTCGACGACAAGATCAAGAACGCCGCTCAGGACATCGCCGGCAAGGCGAAAGAAGCTCTCGGCGACCGCAAGGGCGACGACGAGCTGAAGGCCGAAGGTCAGAAGGACCAGGCCGGTGCCTCCGCCAAGAAGGTCGGCGAGGACGTCAAGGACGTCTTCAAGTAGGCCGATCCGCCTCGTTCTCGGGCCCGTCCACCCCTCGGGGTGGGCGGGTTCTTTCGTGTGCCCACGACCGAGGAGGCGCGGTCAGCGTCCCGTGAACTCGGCGGCGGTCCGCGAGACGAAGGCCTCGAACCCGATCCGGGCGTCGTCCGAGGCGAGCAGCCGCACGAGCTCGGGCTGCAGGCGGGCCTCGGCCGCGGCGTCGCCGTCACGCACCGCGAGCCGGGCGTTCGCCAGGGTGGCCTGCACGGCCATGGGTGCCTGGGCGGCGATGCGACGGGCGAGGTCGAGGGCGTGGTCGAATGCCGACCCGACGTCCACCAGGTCCTGCACGAGTCCGATGCGCCACGCCTCCTCGGCGTCGAGGAGGTCGCCGGTCAGCAGGTACCGCATGGCGTCGCCCCAACCGACCCGGCGGGGGAGGCGGATCGTCGCGCCACCGAAGGGGAGGATGGCGCGGCTCACCTCGATCTGACCGAAGCGGGCGTCCCTGCTCGCCACCACGACGTCGCTCGCCAGGGCGAGCTCGACCCCGAGGGTCAAGCAGGTGCCCTGCACGGCCATCACCACGGGCTTGCCCACCTGGCGACCGTGGACCTGCCACGGATCGAGGCCACCCTCGGGGACCACGTCGAGGCCCTCCGCGGTGACCGCGGGCACGACGTCGCCGAGGTCGAGTCCCGCCGTGAAGTGGTCGCCGTGGGCGAAGAGCAGTCCCACCCACAGGTCGGGGTCGCGGTCGAGTTCGCCGTAGGCCAGGGCCAGTTCGCGCAGCATCCGCAGGTCGGCCGCGTTGCGCTTCTCGGGCCGGTCGAGGCCGATCAGCAGCACGTGGCCGTCCCGCTCCACCGTGACGCGCGGACGGTCGGCGGCGGAGGCGGCGGGGTCGGCCGGGGCGGCGCTCGGGGGGCCCGCGCTCATCGGGACAGGGCTCCGAGGATGCGCAGGATCGGGCCCATGTCGTCGGAGGCGGCCTCGGCGTCGACCGGCGCGAACGAGCACAGGCCCGCGCCGACCAGGGAGAAGCGCTCTTTCAGGGCCGTGATCGTCTCGATCAACACCCCGAGCTCGAGACCGAACGGCTGCGGGTCGAGGAGGCCCTCGATCACCCCCGGGTCCAGCACGTCGAGGTCGACGTGGAGGTACACCTCGGTGGCGCCGGACGCCTCGACGGCGGCGACCACCTCGGCCGGGTCGAAGTCCAGCGACGACACCGTGGGGACGTGGCGGCTCTCGATGTAGCGGTCTTCCGCGTCGTCGTAGCTGCGAGCCCCGGCGAGCACGACCCGGGCGGGGTCGAGCGGTTCGGGCGTCGGACCGGGGCCGATGGTCGGGAGGTCCTCGGTGGCGTCACCGATCAGGGCCCGCAGCACCATGCCGCTGAAGGCACCGCTCTCGCTGCTGCGCGGGCTGTGGAGGTCGGGGTGCGCGTCGAACCAGACCACGGCGGTGCGGGGGGTGACCGCGTGGCGGACCGCGGCGAACTCGACGCCGCAGTCGCCGCCCACCACGATCGCGGGGGAGTCGTCGGCCCGCAGCTCGCGTCCGACCGACTCGGCGATGGTGAGCACCGACGAGAGCCGGTGCACCCGCGTGCCGAGCGAGTCGCCCGCACCCACCGGGACCTCGACCAGGGTGGTGGCCGTCGACGGCAGGTCTCCGAGGACGGCGTACGCACCCTCGGCGAGCCGCATGGCGCGCGACGACGGAGAACCCTGCCACTGTGGAACCACGACGAACCTCACGCGCGTCAGTCTGTCACGGGCGGGGGCCCGTGCTCCAGGCCCAGGGACGACTCAGCGCCCCGACGGCGCGCTCCAGCGGCCCGCGCCCGACGTACCGTTGCCAGAGGGTGGCGTAGACGAGCGTGAGGACGACGGCGACGACCAGGTGGCCCAGGGGCAGGCCGTAGGCGGCGGCAGGGTCGGACAACCGGTACACGGTGAACAGCGGCGCGGTGATCAGCACGTGGGCCGCGTAGACGGTGAGCGGTTGCGCGCCCGTGGCCGCGAGGGGTCGGAGGACGGTGCGGACGACCGCAGCCGCGCCTCCTCGTCCGCGACCCTGGGGCGTCACGGGACGACGCGGGGTGGTGGCGAGCAGGAGCAGTCCGAGCACGGCGGCGGCGACGCCGCCCGAGCCGACGATCTCGGCAGGCATGCCTTCGTGGTCGGCCGGGTCGAACCAGGGGATCGAGGAGGCGCCGGGCAGGAACCGCGCCGCGTACCCCACGATCGCGGCCGACGTCCCGGCGACGATCAGCGTGACCTGGGTCCGGGTGCGGATCAGGTCGGAACGAGCCGCGACGAGACCGACGAGCAGGAAGGGCGTCCAGACCAGCGCCGGGTAGGCGCCGACGAGCAGGGCCTGGGTCGCCAGGCCGGCGGCGCCGGACACCGCGGTGTCGCCGTAGGCGTCGACGGGGACGGACGAGGCCAGCCACGGGGCCACGACGGCGAGCAGGGCGGCGGCCGCCAACAGTACGGCCCGGGGGGCGAAGAGCAGACCCAGTGCCAGGACGAACATCACGCCGTAGTAGGGCAGGATCACCAGGAGGTAGGGGTTCCAGGCCTGCAACGCGAGGCCCAGCACGACGAGGAGGCCCGCCCGGATGGCGATCCCGCCGACGACCCGCCCTCGACCGCCGCGGGGCGTCGGCCGGGCGCCTCCCGACATCAGACCGAGCGAGACGCCGGCGAGGGTCGCGAACAGGATCGCCGACCGCCCGTCGAAGACGCGCTCGTCGAGCAGCGGCCGAGGCCACATGTGGGCGGCGAACATGCCGAACACGGCGAGGCCGCGGGCGACGTCGACGCCCATCAGGCGGGGTGCCACCCGGCGCGCCTGCACCGGCGGGACGTCCACCGGCGCAGGCGTGACGGGCGGCGGCTGGCTCACTTGTCGAGCGCGCCGAGCTTGAGGGCGGCGAGGCGGGCGTCGACCTCGGTCTGCTCCCCGAGGTCGTCGAGACCTTCGAACTGGGCGTCGAGGCTCGAGGCCGCGAGCTCTTGACGACCGAGCATCTTGGCCTCCTCGCGGCGGACCTTGTCCTCGAAGCGGCTGATCTCGCTCGTCGGGTCGAGGATGTCGATGCTCTGGACGGCGTCGGCGACCTTGGTCTGGGCCTCGACGGTCTTCGAGCGCGCGTTCAGTTCGTCGCGCTTGGCGGCGAGCTGGTCGAGCTTGGACCGCATGCCGCTCAGCCCCGTCTTGAGCTTGTCGACGACGTCCGTCTGGGAGACGATCTGCGGCTCCGCCGTCTTCGCCTCCTTCTCGCTCTGCAGTTGCTTGCCGAGGGCCACGCGAGCGAGGGCGTCGAACTTGTCGGCATCGACCGTGTTGCCCGACGAGCGCAGCTCGTCGGCCTTGTTGCTCGCCGCGAGGGCCTTGCGCTCCCAGTCCGCGGCGGCGGCGACGTCCTCGGCGTGGTCCTGCTCGAGGAGGCGCAGGTTGCCGATGGTGGTCGCGACGGCTTCCTCGGCCTCGGCGATGCTGTTGGTGTAGTCGCGGACCATCTGGTCCAGCATCTTGCTGGGGTCCTCGGCCTGGTCGAGCAGGCTGTTGATGTTCGCGCGGGTCAGTTGCGCGATGCGTCCGAAGATCGACTGCTTTGCCATGGTGCGTCCTTTCGAGAGGTGGTGCCGTGGGGTGGTGCTCGTCTTGTCGGTCGTGCTGCTGTCTCGGGGCTGAGGGGGCGGATGGAACGGCTGGGGCGGAACGGGGCCGTGGACCGTGACGGGCGGACCCTAGAACCGGCCGCCGCCCGAGCTGCGGCCGCCTCCGCCGCCACCCCCGCCGCCGAAGCCACCGCCCCCACCGAAGCCGCCGCCACCCCCGCCGAAGCCTCCGC